>JACQAD010000136.1 GCA_016195125.1 Magnetospirillum sp. | reverse complement strand
GGATTTCGGCAAAAGCGGCGGGATTGTTGGCCTTGAGAAAGTCCAACACGGTCTCGTCCCCCAGATAGGCCTCGGCCACCAGATCGAAATGGTGGTCCTTGACCGCCCGCGTGGTGGCGGCGAAGGCGAAGAGGTAATCGACGCTGGCCGCCATCTCGAAAGCGCCCTTGTAGCCGTGGCGCATCACCCCCTTGATCCATTTCGGATTGACCACCCGGGCGCGGACGATCCGGGCGATCTCGTCGTCCAGGGTGCGGATCCGGGGTGTTTCGGGGCGGGAATGATCGGCGTGATAGACCATGGGCGCCCGGCCTGATTCCGTCTCCACCGCCGCCGCCAGCCCGCCTTCGAACTGGTAGTAATCGTCGGAATCCAACAGATCATGCTCGCGGTTATCCTGATTCTGGATCACCGCTTCGACCTTGGACAGGCGTTGGCGGAACAGGCCATGTCCGGCCTCGCCCTCGGTGCCGGCGCCATAGGCCCAACCGCCCCAGGCCACATAGGCGGCCGCCAGATCGGCCTTCGTGCTCCAGCCCTTTTCGTCGATCAGGGCCTGCAAGCCGGCGCCGTAGGCCCCCGGCATGGAGCCGAACACCCGAAAGCCCGCCTGACGGGCGGCGGACTCGGTATCCACGCCCTCGCCTTCCAGACGGGTCCGCTCGGCCGCGACCCGGGCCGCCAGGGGATTGATGTCGGCGGGCTCGTCCAGCGCCGCCACCGCGCGGGCCGCCGAATCGAACAGATCGATCAGGCCGGGAAAGGCGTCGCGGAAAAAGCCCGAGACCCGGAGCGTGACATCGATTCGGGGCCGGTCCAACACGCCGGCGGGCAGAATCTCGAAGCCCACCACCCGGTTGGAGCCCACATCCCAGCGCGGCTTGACCCCCATCAGCGCCAGGCCTTGAGCGATATCATCGCCGCCAGTGCGCATATTGGAGGTGCCCCAGGCGGTCAGCGCCAGGGCCTTGGGCCATTCGCCATGCTCCTGCAGATGGCGCTCAAGCAGCAATTGCGCCGATTTCCAGCCCAGGCTCCAGGCCGCCGGGGTGGGGATCGCCCTGGTATCGACGGAATAGAAATTGCGGCCGGTCGGCAGCACGTCGGGCCGCCCCCGCGTCGGCGCCCCCGAGGGACCGGGAGCCACGAAGCCGCCGCCCAGGCCGGTCAGCAGACCGGCAAGCTCGGCCCCGCCGCAGGATTCCACCGTCGGGCGCAGATGGTCGGCGACCCATTGCAGCACCGCGCCGCTGGCGCTTCCCGCTTGGGTCAGCTCCCCCGCCATCAGCCGTCGCGCCAGCCCTTCCAGCCGCTCCACCGTATCGCCCTTGCTGCGCCACACCCCATCACCGCTCAGGATCTCCGGGCGCGCTCCCGTCCAATCCTCGGCCATGACGCAATCCAGGGGATCGAAATCCAGGCCCAGATCGGCGCAAAGGGCGCGCAGCAGCGAGGCTTGCTCCGGCTTGGCCCCGCGCGGTACCCGGACCAGGGCCACCAGCAGGTCGGCCAGCTGATCTCCCTGGGGCGACACGCCGAAGACATGCAGGCCGTCCCTGATCTGCAGTTCCTTCAACTCGCACAGATGGTTGTCGAGCTTCTTCAGGGCCGCGTCGGCATCGTCGTCGCGGCCGATGCCCAGGTCTTCGTCCAGCCCGGCGGCGGCGGTCAGGGTCAGGATTTCCCGGCGCAGCACCCCCAGGCGCCGGGGATCGAGGCCGGCGGCCTGATAATACTCGTCCACCAGCCGCTCCAGTTCGCGCAGCGGGCCATAGCTCTCGGCCCGGGTCAGCGGCGGAGTCAGGTGGTCGATGATCACCGCCGCCGCCCGACGCTTGGCCTGGGTGCCCTCGCCGGGATCGTTGACGATGAAGGGATAGAGATGGGGCAGCGGCCCCAGCACCGCCTCGGAAAAGCACTCCGCCGACAGGGCCAGGGCCTTGCCCGGCAGCCATTCCAGATTGCCGTGCTTGCCCATGTGGACGACGGCGTCGGCGCGAAAGCCGTCCTGCAGCCAGGCGTAGAAGGCCAGGTAATTGTGGGGCGGCACCAGATCGGGGTCGTGATAGCTGGCCGAGGGGTTGATATTGTAGCCGCGGGCCGGCTGCACCGCGACCGTTACCACCCCGTAACGGGTGGCGGGCAGGATGAACTCGCCGCAATGCAACTCGCCCTTCTTGAAGAAGGGATCGCCCTCGGGGGCGCCCCAGCGCGACGTCACCTTATCCTGGAGGGACCGGGGCTGGGCATGGAACCAGGCCAGATAATCGGGTAAGGCCAGGGTTTCGCGCGTTTCGCGCCCGGACAGACTGCGCCAGTCATTGGTGGCGCCCTGCTGCAGGCCCTCGATCAGGGCATTGCCGGTTTCGGGGATCGGACCCACGCCATAGCCCGCTTGCGCCATGGCGCGCAGCACCTGGATCGTGGCGGCGGGCGTATCCAGGCCGACACCGTTGCCGATACGGCCGTCACGGTTGGGGTAATTGGCCAGGACCAGGGCCACCCGCCGCTCCCGCGCCGGCTTGACGCGCAGGCGCGCCCAATTGGCCGCCAGTCTGGACACGAAGGCGACGCGGTCGGCTACCGGCGCATGGGTGGCGAGATCGCATTGAGTGGCCTCGTCGCGCCTTGCCTGCTTGAAGGAGACCGCCCGGGTGATCACTCGTCCGTCCACTTCGGGCAGGGCGATGTTCATGGCGATGTCGCGCGGCCCCAGGCCCTGGCTGCCCTCGCGCCACGCCGCCATCGTGCCGGCGGCCAGCACCACCTGGAGCACCGGGCAATGGGCGCCGTCGAAAGGGCCGGTCTCGGCCTTGCCCGGCGCCGATACCGCGAAGCCGGTGGCGTTGACGATGACATCGGCGGGGGTCTCGGCCAGCAGGGCGCGCACCAAGGCGGCGCTGATCCCGTCCTTGAGGCTGTGCACGAACAGGGCACTGACCGCCAGACCCTCGCTGCGCAGCGCCGCCACCAGCGCGTCCACCGGGGCGGTATCGCCGGCCAGGACCAGGGCGCGATAGAACACGACAAAGGCGCGGGGGCGGTCATCGGCCGGGTCGGCGGCGCCATGAAGGCCGGCAGGCGGCAGGGGGCGCGGCTCGCGCCACTCGGCATCGCGGCCCATCAGGCTGGCGGCGAAGCCCAGGAACGAGCCGGCATTGTCGGGGCCACCATGCAGCAGGTAGCGCCACAGCCGCTCAACCGCCTCGGGCGCCACGGTCGAATCGGCGGCAAGGTCGGGGTCGGGCTCGTCGGCGCCGGGCAGCAGGGCCAGGGCGATGCCCTTGCGGCGGCAGATTGCGGCGATCTGTTCGATACCGTAGGGCCAGTAGGCGCGCCCGCCCAGCAGCCGCACCACCACCAGCCGGGCGTGCTCGATCACCTGCTCCCCATAGAGGTCCACCGACATGTGGTGGCCCAGGCGCAGCAGATTGGCCAGACGCAGGCTGAAGGGCGGGCCTTCCCAGGTATTGTAGGCTGCCGCCAGGGCGGCCAATTCGGTATCGGCCGCCGACAGCACCACCAAATCGGCCGGGCTCTGGCCAAGATCGATGGCCTCGGTCCCGTCGGAAATGGTCCCGGCCTGGGCGGCGAGAAGGTGCATGGGGGACTAACCTCGGACCATGGCCTCGATGGCCACCCGGTCGAGGCCCTTCTGGCCGATCACCACCAGGGTGCTGGTGCGGGCCTCACCCGGCTTCCACGGCCGGTCGAAATATCGTTCCACCCTCGTACCGACCGCCTGAACCACGTGGCGGGCATCCTTGGCGGTGACCTCCAGGAAGCCCTTGAGGCGCAGGATGTCGTGGGCGGCGATGGCGGCGACCAGCCGGGTTTCCAACGCCGCCGGATCGGCAATGGTGGGAAGCTCGATGGCGAAGCTTTCGAAATCGTCGTGATCGTGGCCGTCTTCCAGGTCATGACAGGACGGCCGCGCCGCCAGATCATCCTCGGCGGCGGCGCTGAGGCCCAGCACCACCAGCGGGTCCACCTCGGCCATATGGGTGGGCAGGGCCTTGACGCCCCGGCGCAGGCGCCCGGTGATGTCCGCCAGCAAGGCCGCCAGATCGGCCTTTTCCATCAGGTCGGACTTGTTCAGCAGAACCATGTCGGCGCAGGCCAGCTGGTCCTCGAACACTTCCTCCAGGGGATTGTCGTGGTCGGGGCGGGCCATCTCTTCCGGCGTGCTGGCGAAGCGGCCCGAGGCGGCGGCCGGCGCGTCCACCACCGCCACCACGCCATCGACGGTGACGCGCGAGCGGATTTCCGGCCAGTGGAAGGCCTTGACCAGGGGCTTGGGCAAGGCCAGGCCGGAGGTCTCGATGATGATGTGCTCGGGCGGCTCGGCGCGGTCGAGCAGGGCGGCGATGGTGGGCAGGAACTCGTCGGCCACGGTGCAGCACAGGCAGCCATTGGCCAGCTCGATGATATCGTCCTCGCGGCACCCCTCCACCCCGCAGGCGGCCAGCAGCTCGCCGTCCACGCCCATGTCGCCGAACTCGTTGACGATCAGGGCGATGCGGCGGCCCTTGTTGTTGGCAAGGAGATGACGGACCAGGGTGGTCTTGCCGGCTCCGAGAAAGCCGGTGATCACGGTGGCGGGAATCTTGCGCTTCATGCTTGTTCCTTGAGAACCAGGGGCAGACCGGCGGCCACGAACACCACCCGGCGGGCGATCTGGGCCACCCGTTGATTGACCCGTCCCTGGTGGTCGCGGAATTGCCGCCCCAGGGAGGTGTCGGGCACCAGACCCATGCCGACCTCGTTGGAAACCAGAACCACCGGCCCGGCGGGCTCGGCCAGCACCTGGCACAGATGATCCAGGGCCCGGTCGAGATCGCGGCCCGCATGCATCAGGTTGGAGATCCACATGGTCAGGCAATCCACCAGCACCGGCCGGTCGGGGCGCAGCACGTTGTCCAGGGAATCAGCCAGATCCAAAGGCTCTTCCAGGGTGCTCCAGCCCAGACCGCGGCGGCGGCGATGGTGGTCGATGCGCTCGGCCATCTCGCCGTCCAGGGCCTGGCCGGTGGCCAGATACAGGGCGGAGGCGCCGCCGAACAGGGATTCGGCATAGGCCGACTTGCCCGATCGGGCCCCACCCAGCACCAGGGTGGTCGGGGGAAGTGTGGTCACGCCGGGTTCCTCTATCTGCGTTTGGACTGCGACAGGAATTCAGCCAGCTGCTCCACCTGAACGTCCTTGAACTGCCGCACATTGGCGACCATCAGCCGCGCCCTGCGGGTGGAGCGGATCTCGTCGCGAATGGCCTTGATCTGGGTGGCGAGGTAATCCCGGCGCTGCCCGGCCAGGATCGGATAATCGGCCAGGGGCTTGGCCCCATCGGCGCCGTGACAGCCGATACAGCCGTTATCCTCGAACAATTCGGCGCCCGCCGCCGCCTTGGCGGCATCACCGACAATACCCGCCTTGGCGGCATCACCGGCCACCGCCTCGCCCAATTTTTGCGTCGCCAGCCAATCGGCCAGGGCCTTGCGCTCGTCGGGATTGGTCTTTTCGATCACCGGCTTCATCACCTTGACCGGCGCCGAGGAGCGGGTGCCATCGGCGATCTCGGTCATCTGCCGCAGCAGATAGACGGCATTTTGACCGGCCAGGACGGGAGAACCGGCAATGGGCCTGGCGCCGTCGACACCATGGCAGGCGGCACAGCCCTTGGCGGCATACAGCGCCTTGCCGTCCGCCGCCAGGGCCGGAGCCGCACCCAACAGAGCCAGCAGCGCCAGCGGAAGAATGATCTTGTTCATATCCACTCCGATCTGCCCACCACACCGCAGGACGGGCAGGCGAGAGAGAATTCATCGGTAACCCGGCCGCAACCGCCACAGGTCCAGGCCCGGTCGGGGAATCCATCGGTCCCGCCCTTGACCATCCAGGCGGTGGCGGCGGTTTCGTCCTGGCGCTCCTCCCGTTCCAGGCGGGCCAGCAGGGCGAAGACCCGCCGCTCGGGCCGCTGCTCCAGGGCTTTTTGCAGATGGGTGCGGGCCTGACCCCACAATTGGGCGGCCAGGGCGGCTTCGGCAAGGGCCACATGACCATCGGGCGAGGCCGGATTGCGCGACACCAGCGCCTGGACCCGCTTCACCCGCTCCAGCGGCGCCTCGCCTTCGCCCAGGGCCAGCCATTGGGTGATCAGGGCGGGATGGGGGGTGACCGCGAAGGCCGCCTTCAGCAGCGACACCGCCTTGCGGGTCTTGCCGCGGCGGTGATAGAGGGACGCCGCCAGGGCCACCGCCGGCACGAACAGGGGATCGCGGTCGCGGGCCTCCACCGCCCAGTCCAGGGCCTGGGCCTCGTTGCCGGAATCCAGCGCCGCCCGGGCGCGGCCGAACATCAGCAGGGCCATGCGGCGCGACACCTCGGCGGCGCCGAGGGCGCCGTGGCGCCGGGCGGTGCGCAGCGTCTGCTCGGCCTCGGCCCACTCGCCGGCCTCGGCCTGCAGATCGGCCAAGGCGGGGGCAAGGCCGGCGAAACCGGGCTGCAGGGCCAGGGCCACGGCGCCTTCCCGCCTGGCCTCGTCCTTGTCGCCGCGCTGCAGCGCCAGATCCATCAGGCCCTTATGGCCGAGAAAGGCGGTTTCGGAGCGTTCGGTCATGGCCTCGAAGCTGGGCCGCAACTGGTCGCCCTCGGCGGTCATCTGGGCCGCCTGGGCCGCCAGCAGGGCGGTCGCCCCCTTATCCTTGAGCAGCTTGTCGGCCTTGCGCGCCAGACGTTCGGCCCGGCGCGAATCCCCCGAGGCCACCGCCGCCAGACCATCGGAAAGCGCCGTATAGCCCTTGCGCAGGCGCTTGGCCCGGCGCGAGGCCAGCCAGCGGCGCGGCGCCCCCAGCACCAGACGGACCAGCCTTCCGATCAGGGCCAGCATCGCCAGCACCGCGGCCAGCACGATCAGCAGCACCGGCACGGTGGTATCCAGGCGCCAGCCCTGCCAACGGATGGTGACCTCGCCCGGCCGGTCGGCCAGCCAGACGGCGCCGCCCACCACCAGCGCGGTCAGGACGAGGAAGGCGAGCAGGCGCCTCATGGCTTGACCCCGGCCAGGGCCAGGGCATGGGCGGAGAGAGCGGACACCGCCTTGTCGGCCTCCAGCCGGGCCTTGGCCTCGGCGCTCCAGGGCGCCGCCAGCTCGGCGGGAGCGCCGGTCAGGGCGGCCAGTTCAGCCACGGTTCCGGCCAGATCGCCACGGGTCAGGGCCGCCTGGGCGCGGGCGACGATGGCGGCGCTGGTCTGTCCGGCGGCGCTGCCGTCCTCGCGGCGGATGGTCACCAGGGACAGCAGCCGTTCGGCGGTGCGCCGCCACCAGCCATCGCCCTCGGGAAGGATTTCGGCCCGCACCAGGCGCGGCGCCAGGACATCGAAGCGCTGCGCCAGGCTGGCGCGGGTTTCGATCCCGGACGGGGCCTTGTCCTTGAGGCTCTCCAGGGCAGCCTGACTGTCCCCATCGTCGCCGGCCAGCACCTTGACCGCCCGCCATTCGGACTCGAAGCCGCGCCCGGCGGCCAGGGCGTCGCGCATTTGCCCCACCGCCAGCAGCAGGGCGGCGGCCGAGGAACGCTTGGTCTGCAACTCGCGCAGACTTGCCTCGACCTGTTCGAGACGATCGGCCAGACGCAGCATGGTGGCAGCATCGGCGGCGGTCTTCTTGATCTCGGCAACCTGTTTGCAGGTTTTCCACCTCGAAACCGCCCTGGGCACCCGGCATTCCCATCTGGTCGCGCCAGAGATGGAAGCTGGCGAGAATTGCGCCGGACAATCCGATCAGCACCACCAGGACCAGCAGGCCGGCGCGGACGGACGAGCGCTTGGGCGTCACCGTCTCGACGACGGAGGCGCTGGGCTCGGAAGCAGGCTCTGAGGTCATTTAGTGGAATCCCCGTTTCAGGTCTTCGTCGATGGCCGCCAGCAAGGCGGCCTGGGTAGGCTGACCGGCCTCACGCATCAGCCGCCAGGGCAGCGGCGCCAGCTCGGCCGTCACGTTGGCGGACAGGCCGTAGGCGGCGATGCCGCCCAGACTCCCCTCCAGGCCCGCCTGGGTGACCAGCCTAGCAAAGGTCCGGGCGGTGCGGGGAGAGAAAAACAACGCCAGATCGAGGATGCCGTCCCGCAATGCCCGTTCCAGCCCCGGAGAGAGGGCGGCGGCGGTCACCGCCTTGTAGAGAACCTGACGGCGAACCTCGAAACCCAGGGCCGACAACCGTCCCGACAGATCGCCGGCGGTAACCGATCCGGCGGCGTGGAGCAGGGCGCCCTGGGCGGGATCGACGCGGGCGGCCACCAGCTCGGCCAGGGTATCGACATCGCCCCCGGCGCTCTCCACCTTGGCAAAGCCCAGCTCCCGCGCGGTGCGGGCCGAGGAATCACCCACCGCCCAGACCGGGAGATCACGGCCGGGATGAAGCCGGGCCAAAGCGCGGATGCCGTTGGCGCTGGTCACCAGGATGCCCTGGGCGCCCTCGGCCTCCACTTGGGCACCGGCCACCGGTTCGATGTCCAGAAGGGGCTCGATCATCACCTCCAGGCCGCGCTGGCCCAGGGCGCCCGCCACCGCCTCGGAATCCTCCTTCGGCCGGGTGATCAGCGCCCGCATGGCTCAATGCGGCTTGATGAAGTCGAAGAAGCCCGGCCCCGCCACCTTGATCAGCTCCTCGGCGGCGTCGATTCCCATGGCGGCGGCATCGGTGCGGCCACCGGTGCGTTCGGTGGCGTGGATTTGGGTGCCGTCGGGGCTGACGATCAGGCCGCGGAAACGCAAGGACTCGCCATCCAGCTCGGCCAAGGCGGCGATGGGGGTGCGGCACGACCCGTCCAGGCGGGTGAGGAAGGCGCGCTCGGCCTCCACCCGTACGAAGGAATCCGGGCAGTTCAGCGCGCTCAGATAGGTCCGTGCGGCGTCATCGTCGGCGCGGCAGGTGATGCCGATGGCGCCCTGAGCCACCGCCGGCAACATCTCGTCCTCGGACAAAGCGGCGGTGACGTGTTGGGCCAGACCCAGACGGCGCAGACCGGCCATGGCCAGCATGGTGGCGTCGACCACGCCCTCGTCCAGCTTGCGCAGGCGGGTCTGGACGTTGCCTCTGAAGTTCACCACCTTGAGATCGGGACGGCGGTGCAGGATCTGGGCGCCCCGGCGCAGACTGGCGGTGCCGACCACCGCGCCCTGGGGCAGGTCGGCGAGGCTGGCGGCCTTGGGGCTGATGAAGGCGTCGCGCACGTCCTCGCGGGGCAGAATGCAGGGCAGGATGATGCCGTCGGGCAAAAGAGTCGGCACGTCCTTCATGGAATGGACCGCCAGATGGATGCGGCCCGAGAGCATGGCATCGTCCAGCTCCTTGGTGAACAGACCCTTGCCGCCGATTTCGGCCAGGGGGCGGTCCTGGACCAGATCGCCGGTGGTCTTGATCACCTCGATCTCGATGGCGCCGTCGGCGGCCAGATCGGGCCAGGCGGCGGCCAGGCGGTCGCGGGTTTCGTGGGTCTGGGCCAGGGCCAGGGGCGAACCCCTGGTGCCGATGCGGAGGATGGGATGTTTTGCGGTCATGGTCTGGTTGTTGTAGTAAGTCAGGCGCCGCTCTGCAAAGGGATTTGCACGCAAGCGGCCTGATTGAGGGATATCTGATGCTTGTTCTGGGGATCGAGACCTCGTGCGACGAGACCGCCGCCGCTATTGTCAGCGGCGAACGGGTGATCCTGGGCGAGGTGGTGCTGTCCCAATTGGACGAACATCGGCCGTTTGGCGGCGTCGTCCCCGAGATCGCGGCGCGCTCCCATCTTTCCCATATCGACCGGCTGGTGGCCGAGGCCATGCGCCGTGCCGGCATCGGCTTCGACGCTCTCGACGGCATCGCCGCCACCGGCGGACCCGGCCTGATCGGCGGCGTCATCGTAGGCGTGATGAGCGCCAAGGCCATCGCGCTGGCCACCGGCAAGCCCTTCCTGGCGGTCAATCACCTGGAAGGCCACGCTCTGACGGCGCGCCTGACCCACGACATCGCCTTTCCCTATCTGCTGCTGCTGGCCTCGGGCGGGCATTGCCAATTGCTGGCGGTGGAAGGCGTGGGCAAGTACACCCGTCTCGGCACCACCATCGACGATGCGGCGGGCGAGGCCTTCGACAAGGTGGCCAAGATGGCCGGCCTCGGCTATCCCGGCGGCCCGGCGGTGGAACAGGCGGCCCGAGGCGGCGATGCCGCCCGCTTCGCCCTGCCCCGGCCCATGAAGGGCAAGCCCGGCTGCGATTTCAGCT
>JACQAD010000135.1 GCA_016195125.1 Magnetospirillum sp. | reverse complement strand
TGCCTTGAGCAGGGTGTTTGCCTGGACGACGGGGCTTTCCATGCCGTTCGCTGGATGGCACCCCTGCGTATAGCTCGGTCGGGGCCGACAAAATTCAGCAGAAATACCTATGCCTTGCGGTATAGAATTGTCCCTCGGCCAGAGGCGTCGGCAGGAAACCGGCGAACTCGGCGGTTGGGCAACGGCGGTGTGGGGCGGGGATGGAGCCCATCATTTCATTTGTAACGGCGGCGCCGGATGCCAGCCTGCTGTATCTGGGCTTCTATGACCCGGTCCTGGTGGGCTTGTCCGTGGTGGTGGCGGTGTTCGCCTCCTATGCCGCCTTGCTGGTGGTTCAGCACGTGGCCGTCAGCCGCGACGATCGGGCGCGGCGCTGGTGGACGCTGGTGGGTGGGCTGTGCATGGGCGCCGGTATCTGGGCTATGCATTTCGTTGGAATGCTGGCGTTCAGCTTGCCCTGCGGCACGTCCTATGATCCCAACCTGACCCTGCTGTCCATGATTCCCGGTATCCTCGCCAGTATCCTGGCGGTGGAGACCATCAGCCGTCCCATTATTTCACGCGGGCGCATCGTCGGTGCCGGAATGCTGCTGGGGGCGGGAATCGGCGCCATGCACTTCTCGGGAATGGCGGCCATGCGCCTGAGCGGCATGGTGCGCTACGACCTGATTCTGTTCCTGCTGTCCCTGGTGGTGGCGGTTGGCTTGGCCATGCTGGCCTTGTGGATCAGGGGCGTTTTGATGTCGTGGTCCGGGCGCTGGGCGAATTGGGCCACATCGGTCAGTGCCCTGGTCATGGGGCTGGCGGTATCGGGAATGCACTATACCGCCATGGCCTCGGCCTATTTCGTCCGCGACGAAGCCCAATCGGCCTCCGCGTCGCTGATCGCTCCGACCTTTCTGGCTTCGGTGGTGCTGGTGGTTTCCTGCGCCATCATCGTCGTCACCCTGGTGGCCAATTTCCTGGCCAAGCCGGCAATCGCGCCCCTGGCCAGTCATTACAAGGGCGTCGCGGTCATCCTGGTCGGCTGGACCCTGACCTCCTGGCTGGTGACCGATTACTACACCAACATGAAAGAGGACGCCGCGTTTCGACAGGGCCAGACCTCGGCCCGTCTGCGAGCGGCGGCGGTGGCCGAGAACATCGGTTATGAGATGGAGGTGATGAAGGGCATTTCCGTTCTGATCGCCAAGAATCACGAAGCCCGCGGTGCCTTGCTGAGTCTGGAGGGCGGCAAGCCCCTGACCGGGGACGAGGCTTTCCGGCGACAGAATCTGGAAGCGGACCGGTCCCCGGCCGCCGCCGGCCAAGTCCTGAACCGGGTGGCCGACAGTCTGGGCGCCGATATGGTCTATCTGCTGAACCGGCAAGGTGTTTGTGTCGCCTCCAGCAATAGCGGCCGCGCCGGCAGCTTTGTCGGTAGTGATTTTTCCGATCGTGAGTATTTCCGCCAGGCAACGAGAGGCGCATCGGGCTGGCAATACGCCTTTGGCCGGGTCAGCAAGGTGGCGGGCCTTTATTTCTCGCATCCGGTTATGGACGGGGACCGCCTTCTGGGGGTGGCGGTGGTCAAGCGCGACATCAGCGGCTTTCGGCGTTGGGTGATTCAGGATAGGGCGGTCATCGCCGATGCTCAGGGGGTGATCCTCCTCGCCGAGGATGACGCCCTGAAGAATCATACCCTGCCCAACGCCTCGGTTCTTGGCCAGGATCCTGCCATCCGTGAGCGGCAATACGGCCAGGAAAAGCTTGTCCCGGCGGCCATCGTCCCATGGAAGCCCAATCGTTTTCCGGGGTTGGTCCGGGTGGGAAGCCAGAATGAACCCCATGCGGCGGCATCCCAGGCCCTGCTGGACGGAGCTGTCTCGGTGCAGGTGTTCCATCTGGTGGATGAGCTGGACAAAATCGAGGCGGAGCGACGCTGGCTGTTCGTCCTGCTGGCGGTGGCCGGCGACATGATGATCATCGCCGCCGGCGCCATCACCATGTATCTGCGGGGCATGCGTCAGAGCGCCGCGGCCCTGGAACGGCAGACTAGGGAACTGGAGCGCTCCAATGCCGATCTGGCCCGCTTCACCATGGTGATGGCCCACCATATTCAAGAGCCGGTCCGTCTCCAACGCGTCTACGCCCAATTGCTGGGCCGCGCTCTGCCGGAAGTGATTTCAGGCAATGCCCGTGACTGTCTGGGCTTCGTCCGCTCCAATGCGGAGCGGCTGTACAATCTGATCGCCGATGTCCGCCGCTATCTCTCGGTTGCTCCGGCCGATCATGGGGTCACGGCTCTGGCCTCGCAGGCCGTCGCCGCCGCCGCCGAGCGGGTGAAATCACAATTGGAGGAATGCTCGGCGATCCTCGAGATTCGACAGCCTCTGCCCCAGGTGGGAATGAATATCGAGCGCCTGGCCGACGTGTTCCATATGCTGTTGGAAAACGCCATCACCTATCGCCGGCCGGATCGCACGCTGCGTATCCGGGTCGATGCCGAGGAAGCTTCCGGCGAGGTGGTGCTGTCGGTATCCGATAACGGCATCGGCATCGAGCCCGCCTATCGCATGAAGGTCTTCAACGTCTTCGAACGCCTCCACGCCGACCAGCATCCGGGCACCGGCATCGGTCTGGCCCTGGTCAAGAAGAACGTCGAAGCGGTTGGCGGCCGGGTCTGGATCGGTGATGGCGAGGATGGCGGCACCACCCTTCATCTGGCCTTGCCGACAGGCTGACCGGATCAACGGGTCTCAGACGTCCGGCTGTAGCGCCGGAGCGGCGCGGCGAAAGCCGTCCAACTCGCCGCAGGCCGCGTCGATGGCGGTGATGATGGGGTAAGGCTCCAGATCGACCTTGAAGCGCCGGGCACTTTCCACCTGGGGCACCAGATAGAGATCGGCGATGGTCGGCGTCTGGCCGTAACAAAAGGCCCCGCGCGCCGGATCGGCGGCCAGCAAGGCCTCCAAGCCATCAAAACCGGCCGTGATCCAATGGACGCACCAGGCCTGCACGGCGGCTTCGTCGCAGCCCAGCACCTTGCGCAGATACTCCAGGATGCGCCGGTTGTTGATGGGATGGATGTCGCAGCCCACCAGGGCGGCCAGGGCGCGGACCCGAGCCCGTCCCTCGGAATCGGCGGGCAGCAGGGGCGGCGAGGGATAGCGTTCCTCAAGCCATTCGATGATGGAGGGCGACTGGATCAGGACCATGCCGTCCTCCACCAGGGCCGGGACCAGCCCTTGGGGATTGAGGGCCTTGAAGGGCGCGCCAAGATGTTCCTCGGTGCGCAGATCGACGGGAATGTAGTCGTAGCTCAGGCCCTTGAGATTGAGGGCGATGCGCAGGAAGAAGTTGTAGAGCTGCATCAGGTTGCCTCCGCCAGGCAATTGGCCACGTTCCAGCCGTAGAGCCACTCTACCGCATCATAGAAGCGCTCGGTGGTGCGGCCGCGCCACAGATCGTTGCGGACCAGCCGTTCGACCCCCTTGGCATGGTAGATGCGGCCCATCTCGCGCGAGGACAGCACGATGCGGGCGGTTCGGGCGATGCGCGAGCGCTGGTAAAGGTCGAAGGCCCTGGTGAAGTCGTTGTCGTGGACGCGCAGGGCCTCGCCCAGGGTGACGGCGTCTTCCAGGGCCATGCAGGCGCCCTGGGCCATGTACTGGGTGGTGGGGTGGGCGGCATCGCCCAGCAGGGTGGCGCGACCGAAACTCCACTGGCCGATGGGCTCGCGGTCGGCGGTGGCCCAGCGCTTCCATTGCTTGGGCAGATCGATCAGCTGGCGGGCCTTGGGGCAGATCTCGGTGAAGTAGCTTTGCACCTCCTCGCGGCTGCCCTCGGTGACGCCCCATTCCTCTTCCTTGCGGCTGTGGAAGGTGACCACCACGTTGTATTGCTCGCCGCCGCGCAGGGGGTAATGGACCAGATGGCAATTGGGGCCGACCCAGATGCTGGCGGCATTCCATTGCAGATCCTCGGGGAAGTCCTTCTTGTCGATGACCGAGCGGTAGACCACGTGGCCGGTGACCCGGTGGGGGTCGTCCACATAGGTCTTCCGCACCGCCGAGCGGACCCCATCGGCCCCGATCAGGGCGAGGCCGCGATAGGATTGGCCATTCTGGTCCCAGACGGTGACGCCTTCTGCGTCCTGCTCCATGCGCTCGACCCGGGTGCTGGTGTGGAACGCCACCCGCCCGGTCTCCTGGGCGCCTTCCAGCAGCGACAGGTGGACATCGACCCGATGGATCACCGCATAGGGATTGCCGAAGCGCCGGCGGAAGGCCTCGCCGGTAGGAACCTTGGCCACCTGATATTCGTCGATGGCGTCGTGCATGACCATGTAATCGGTAAAGACCGAGCGCGAGCGCGCCTTGTCGCCGACCCCCAGGGCGTCGAAGGCGTGAAAGGCGTTGGGGCCGAGCTGGATGCCGGCGCCGATCTCGCCGATCTCGGAGGCCTGCTCCAGCACCTTGACGGTAAAGCCGCGCCGCACCAGGGCCAGGGCGGCGGCCAGACCGCCGATGCCGCCGCCGGCGACGAGAACGGGCAGGGATTGCGTGGTCATGACTGGATCCTCCCTATTCGGCGGCGGCGATGGTCAGCGCGACGCTGCCCACCTTGTGGATCTGGCCGGTGATGCGGTCGCCGGGCTGGACCGGCCCGACGCCTTCGGGGGTGCCGGTGTAGATCAGGTCGCCGGGTTCGAGATGGTAGAATTGCGACAGATCGGCCAGCAATTCCGGGATGGTCCAGATCAGCTGGCCGAGATCGGCGCTCTGCTTGGCGGTGCCGTTGACCTGCAGGGCGATGGAGCCGCTGGCCAGGATGCCCAGCTCGCCCTGGGGGATGATCTCGGAACAGATAGCGGAATTCTCGAAATTCTTGCCCAGATCCCAGGGGCGGCCCTGCTCGCGGGCGGTCAGCTGCAGGTCGCGCCGGGTCATGTCGAGGCCGGCGGCGTAGCCATAGACCAGCCGCTGGGCCTCGTCCTCGCCCACCCGAAAGCCTGATGCGCCGATGGCGACGACCAGTTCCATCTCGTAGTGGTAGTTCGTGGTGCCGGCGGGGTAGGGCAGAGTGGCGCCGCTTTCCACCAGAGTGGAGGCGTCCTTGAGGAAGTAGAAGGGCCTGGCATTGGCCTTGTCCACCGGCGAGTTCATCTCCAGGGCATGGGCGTGGTAATTGCGGCCGACGCAGAAGATGCGTCTGACCGGAAAGCGGGATTCGCTGCCCTGGACCGGCAGGGAATGAACCGGGGCGGGTGCCCACAGATAGGCTTGCTTGGACATGGATGATTCCCTATTCGGTCAGAGGCGGACTTCGTAGAGGCCGAGCTTCTTTTGCAGCGGCGCGTCGTCGGCGATGAAGATGAAGCTGGGCTGGGCGGCCGAAAGATTGGTCAGCGTCACCGGCGCATAGCCTTGGGTACAGCAGGTGTCGGCCTCGGCCAGGGGAAAGGCGTGGTCGTCCTGCTCGACCTTGGTGGCGCCCTCGATGACGTGAAAGACCATGGCGGTGGAGCGGGCCGGCAGTGTCAGGCACTCGCCCGGCCGCAGCATCAGGGCGGAAAAGCCCAGGATCTTCTGGCACTCGCCGCCGGTCTCGGGATTGACATAGGCCACCTGCACCGCCTCGATGCCGGGCTGGCTTTCCGCCAGGGCCAGCAGGGCCTTGCGCACGTCGGCCCAGGGATAGCGCAGCATGGGAAAGGGCTGGTCCGAGCGGACGAAGACCGGGGCGGGAACGATGCCGCCGCGCTGATAGCGCTGATCCATTCCCTGGTCGGCGACCTCCTGGGGATTGCCGCCGGTGACGTAGGAGGTTTCCAGATAGAACACCGTGGGCAGATCCAGGACATCCAGCCACACCACCGGCTGGTCGCCGTCATGGCCGTGCTCGTGCCACAGCCCGGTGGGGGTGAGGATCAGGTCTCCCCGCTGCATGGGGCATTTCTCGCCGTCCACGGTGGTATAGGCCCCCTCGCCCTCGACGATCATGCGCACCGCGTTGGGCGTATGGCGGTGGGCGGGCGCCCATTCGCCGGGAAGCAGCAATTGCATGCCCAGATAGATGGTGGAGGTGGCCTGCATCTTCTCCAGCCCATGGCCGGGATTGGCCATCACCAGGACGCGGCGCTCGGCCTTTTCCATGGGGGTCAGCTCGCCCGCCTTGAGCAGCAGCGGCCGCAGGGTCCGGTAGGGCCAGGCGGTGGGGCGGGTGCGGATGGCGGGCTTGCCCGGCGGCAGCACGGCGCGCAGGCTGGGCCATAGGGGCACCAGATTGAGCTCGGTCAGCGCCGCGCGATACTCCTCCGGCAGATCTTCAAGACGACCGAGCTCGTGCATCTCTGGGCTCCTCCATGGGCTTGTCCTGGGATCGCATGTTAGAAGCGCTTTAAAGAGCTGTACACGGGCCGGTCTGGATAGACATTATTCGAAATTCGAATAAACTCGGGGGACATGAATTCCATCGACAACCGTCTTCTCCTGGTCTTCGACGCCATCTGCCGGACGCGCAGCGTCACCGGCGCGGCCGAATCCCTGGACATGGGCCAGCCGGCGGTCAGCGTCGCCCTGGCCAAGCTGCGCCATCACTTCGGCGATCCCTTGTTCGTGCGCACCTCCGGGGGGATGGAGCCCACCCCCTTCGCCGAAGGGCTGGTGCGGCCGGTGCGAGACGTGCTGGATGCGCTGGAGGTGGTACTGCGCCATCGCAGCGATTTCGATCCGCGAAATTCGGAACGAACATTCGTGATCTGCATGACCGATATCAGCCAATTAGTCCTGTTGCCGCGTCTGTGGGAGCGGGTGCGGGTGGCGGCGCCGGGCATCCGCATCCAGGTCAGTCCCCTGTCGGCGGGCACGGCGCGCCTGTTGGAAAGCGGCGAGGCCGATCTGGCCCTGGGCTTCATGCCGCAATTGGAGGCGGGCTTCTACCAGCAGCACCTGTTCGACCAGAATTTCGTCTGCGTGGTGGGCAAGGACCATCCCCGTATCGTCGAATCCCTCAGCCTGGAGCAGTTCGAGGCCGAGGAACACGCGGTGATCAGCTCGTCGGGTTCGGCGCCGCTGATCATCGACCGCGAGATCGCCCGGCTGGCCATCTCGCGCCGCATCGTCCTGGAGATTCCCAATTTCCTTGGCGCCGCCTTCGTGGCCGAGCATACCGACCTGCTCATCACCATTCCCAGCCGGCTGGGTGAATTGCTGGCCACCAGGGGCGCCTTCCGCTTCTTTCCGGTGCCGTTCGCCTTGCCCGATTACGCGGTCAAGCAGCACTGGCACGAGCGCTTCCACCATGACGAGGGCAGCAAGTGGCTGCGCGGCATGATCTCGGAATTACTGTCCGACCGGCGACAACCCTGACGTCCAAAGAGGATGATTATGGCGATCCATTCCTACGAACCCCGCCATGGGCATGGCCTGCCCCATGACCCGTTCAAGGCCATCATCGGGCCGCGCCCCATCGGCTGGATCTCTTCGGTCAACGCGTCCGGGGCGGGCAATCTGGCGCCCTACAGCTTCTTCAACGCCTTCTCCGACAAGCCGCCCATCATCGGCTTTTGCAGTTCGGGCTGGAAGCACAGTGTCGCCAATATCGACGCCACCGGCGAATTCGTCTGGAACCTGGCGACGCGGCCCCTGGCCGAGGCCATGAACGCCTCATCCGCCGCCGTGGCGCCGGAGATCAACGAGTTTCAGCTGGCCGGCCTGACCTCCTTGCCCTCCGCCCTGGTCAAGCCGGCGCGGGTGGGGGAAAGCCCGGTCAATTTCGAATGCCGGCTGACCCAGTTGATCCGTCTCGAGGCCGCCGACGGCGCCCCGGTCAATTCCTGGCTGGTCCTGGGCGAAGTGGTGATGGTGCATGTGGATACCGCCTTGCTGGTGGACGGCATCTACGATACCGCCGCGGCGCGTCCGATTCTGCGGGCCGGCAAGCTGGGCGATTATTTCGAGATCACCGCCCAGACCATGTTCACCATGGAACGGCCCTAGACGTCGCGCCTATTCCGCTCAACGTAATGGGGGGGGCCCAGGGTGGCGGCAAATGAAAAGGGCCCCGAATGTCGGGGCCCTTTGCCCGAAAGGATGGGCGCTTACTTGCCGATGATCACTTCCGAGGACTTGATGATGGCCGAGACCTCGTCGCCGATCTTGAGGGCGAGATCATCGACGGCATCGATGGAGACGAGTGAGGTGATGAACTGGCCGCCGACATCGACCTTGACCTTGGCCACGACCTGGCCTTTGGAAATCTCGACAATCTTACCCTTGAGGGAATTACGGGCGCTGAGCTTCATGGGAGGGCTCCTGATAAAAATTTGTCAAGTTGTGGCGGAAATCACATTTAAATAGCCTGTATGCCGCAAGTCAATATCGTTGAGCTGTTTAATTTAGAATGGGTTCATGCGCAAAGTGCATGATGTTTCTGGCGCCGATGTGGTGGTGATCTCTATAGCGCTAACTTCGTTTATGTGTCGCTATCACTTTTGGTATCGTTGATAGCAAGTATTTGCGCTATATATTATTGCGATATGACGTCATTTGCTATGAATGTCCATCTCCATGTTTCGCAAGGGATTGTCGGTGCGGTGATTGCGTTATATAAATGAACACCATGACGACTCTCGGGAGAGAGTTCTCCCCGTGGTGATGAGGCCGGGCGAGGGCAAATTGGGCAGGATGCAATTGGGGCCAAAGACCGATATCACCAAATTCGGCTTCAAGATCAATGAGCGGCGGGAGGGGCCAGCATGAAAGTCGCCATCGCCAGCCAGGATCTGACTCGGGTCGATGCCCATCTTGGTTGGGCCAGGCACCTGATGATCTACGAGGTGAACGAGGAGGGGTATTGCTTTTTGGGCCTTTCCGCCTTTGCCGATGGGCGCGAGGATGGCGACCACGATAAGCTGGTTCCCCGGCTGGGGGTGCTGGAAGGCTGCCAGCTGGTCTTCGTCACCGATGTGGGGCCGGACGGGGAACGGGGCCTGGCCCGCAACAGAATCATCCCCATCCGCAAATTTGCCGGTGAATCGGTTGCCTCGGCCCTGGAGGCGCTGCGCGACGGCATGAGGGGGCAGGCGCCCCTTTGGCTCCGTCAGGCCGAGCAGCGTTACCGTCGTGAAAGCAATGACGGCTGAGCATGGATCCGGCCGACCGCCATGCGCTGGAAGACGTTCTTTTATCGCGAGATGTGCCGGGCGGAAGGCGTATATATCTGCAGGTCGCCGGTCTGCGACGTCTGTCCCGATTTTGGTCATTGTTCCGGTGTGGAGGATTAGGGTGCGGCTGATCAGCGACAGTGATCTCGACCGCTTCATGGCCGAGGACGTGCCTTTTGGCGATCTGACCACCAGGTCTCTGGGAATTCAGGGCCGCCCCGCCCGCATGGATTTCCACGCCGGTGCCGAGATGGTGGTGTGCTGCGTCGAGGAGGCCTCGCGCATCCTGTCCCGTCTGGGCTGTCTGGTGGAAATGTCGGCGGCAAGCGGCGATCGCTGCGATTCCGGCCAGTTGCTGCTCTCCGCCCGAGGGGCCGGCGGTGCCATTCTGGCGGGCTGGAAGGTGGCCCAGACCCTGATGGAATATGCGTCCGGCATCGCCAGCGCCGCAGCCGCCATCAAGTATGCCGCCGGTTCGGGGGTGGTCGTGGCCTGCACCCGCAAGACCTTCCCCGGCACCAAGGCGGTGGCGATCAAGGCCATCCTGGCCGGTGGCGCTACCCCCCATCGTCTGGGGTTGTCCGACAGTCTGCTGGTCTTTCCCGAGCATCGCTCATTGCTGGCGGACGAGGATCTTATGGATTTCATGGATCGCCTCAAATCCGCCTGCCCCGAGAAAAAGGTGGTGGTGGAGGTCAATTCCGTCGACGAGGCCCTGGCGGCCGCCAAGGCCGGAGCCGATGTGGTGCAGCTGGAGAAATTTTCCCCCGCCCTGGTGGCCGAAGCGGTAGCTCGTCTGGACGGAACCGGGGCGGTCATTGCCGCCGCCGGGGGGATCAACGCCGGCAATGCCGCCGCCTACGCCCAGGCCGGCGCCCGCATCCTGGTGACCTCATCGCCCTATTCGGCCTCCCCTCGGGACGTCAAGGTGACGATCTCCGCCGATCATCTCGCGTAATCATTATTGATGACGATGCGGCTATGCCCGTCACGCCAATGGGGGGGGCGTGGGCGGATTCCACCAGGGATCGGCTGCGTCCGTGTCCTCTCCGGTCGGGTTGTTCAGGCCGCCGGGGCGAAGCTGTCGGCTCGGGCCTGGGTCCAGGATTTGACGAAATGGACATGGTCGGTGCCGCCCAGCAATTCGCCGGGCTGGAGAAAGCGGTAGAGGTGGTCGTAGGTCTCCACCCGGTTGGGGGCCACCCGCTTGGACAGATGGCCCGGCCGCAACTGGCTGGGATGCTCCAATCCGGCGGCGGCGATGAGCTCGGCCAGGGCCTTGAGGGTGGAGCGGTGGAAGTGCCGCACCCGCTCGGCCTTGTCGGGAACCACCAGGGCGCGCTGGCGCATCTTGTCCTGGGTGGCGACCCCGGTGGGGCAACGATCGGTATGGCATGACCGCGACTGGATGCAGCCCACCGCGAACATGAAGCCGCGCGCCGAATTGCACCAATCGGCGCCCAGGGCCATGATCCGCGCCATGTCGAAGGCCGAGGCGATCTTGCCGCTGGCGCCGATCTTGATGCGGTCGCGCAGGTTGAGCCCGACCAGGGCGTTATGGGCGAACATCAGCCCGTCGCGCAGCGGCATGCCCACATGATCGGCGAATTCCAGTGGCGCCGCGCCGGTGCCGCCCTCGGCGCCGTCGATGACGATGAAATCGGGGGTGATGCCGGTTTCCAGCATGGCCTTGCACACCGCCAGGAATTCCCATTGATGGCCGATGCAGAGCTTGAAGCCCACCGGCTTGCCGCCCGACAGGCGGCGCAGCTCGGCGATGAACGCCATCAATTCCAGGGGGGTGGAGAAGGCGGAATGGCTGGATGGCGAGATGCAATCCTGGCCCTCGGGCACGTCGCGGGTCCGGGCGATCTCGGCCGAGACCTTGGAGGCGGGCAGCACGCCGCCATGGCCGGGCTTGGCGCCCTGGGACAGTTTGATCTCGATCATCTTGACCTGGGGATCGGTGGCGCGCTCGGCGAAGTGGTCGGGCGAGAAGCGGCCATGGGCATCGCGGCAGCCGAAATAGCCGCTGCCGATCTCCCAGATGATGTCACCGCCATGGGTGCGGTGATAGGGGCTGATGCCGCCCTCGCCGGTATCATGGGCGAAGCCGCCCAGCCGGGCGCCCTTGTTCAGGGCCTGGATGGCGTTGGCGCTCAGCGCCCCGAAGCTCATGGCCGAGATGTTGAAGACCGACCCGCAATAGGGCTGGGCGCAATCGGGGCCGCCGATGGTGATGCGGAACGGCTCGCTGGCCGGAGCCTTGGGCGCCATGGAATGGTTCAGCCATTCGAAGGCGTTGGCATAGACGTCGAGCTGGGTGCCGAAGGGGCGCTTGTCCAACTGGCCCTTGGCCCGTTGATAGACCACCGAGCGTTTGTCGCGGCTGAAGGGCGTACCCTCGATGTCGCTTTCCAGGAAGTATTGGCGGATCTCGGTGCGCACATTCTCCAGCAGATAGCGCAGATGCGCCGAGATGGGGTAATTGCGCAAGATCGAATGCCGAGTCTGGACCAGGTCATAGATGCCCAGCAGGCTCAGCAGCGCCGCCAGGGCCAGGAGCGGCAGGTACTCGGTATGCAGAATCGAGATGACCGCAAGCGCTATGGTGGCCGCTACCGTACTGCTAAAGGTGATGTAGCGGGGCGTGAAGGCGAGACGCAAAATTTCCATGGCGCTGTCCTTGGTCATTGTGCCGAACACAAGGGCAAGCTTAGACCGATACAGCGAATGGTCTCATGAAAATTTCATGCCTGGGCGGGGTGCCGTGTCCCTCGCTCCAGGAGTACCGCCGCTTCCGCCCGGTAATCCTCCTTGAGGCTCAGCCCCTCGGCCGCCGCGGAATCCAGAAGCATCATCGCATCGGGGTGCAATTGCAGCGCCGAGGCCGGCAGCATGGCGGTCACCGGGCCTTCCACCGCCTTGGCCACCGCCTCGGCCTTGCTGGGGCCGGTGGCCAGCAGCATGATCCGCCGTGCCGATAAGATGGTGGCCACTCCCATGGTCATGGCCATTTTCGGCACTTCCTGACCAGTGACGAACAGCGGGCCGTTGGTGATGCGGGTGCGGGCGCGCAGGGCGACGGGATGGGTGCGCGCCGCCAGACTGCAGCCCGGCTCGTTGAAGCCGATATGGCCATTGACCCCCAGGCCGAGAATCTGGAGATCCAGCCCGCCGACGGCCTCGATGCGGGCCTCGTGGGCGGCGCAGTAGGTCTGCAAATCGCCCTGGGGATTGGTGTCGAGGAGGTGGATTCGGGCCGGGTCCAGGTTGACCCGTGAAATCAGGGCGCGGCGCAGGATGCATCCGCAGGCGGCGGGGTGGTCGGGGCTGAGGTCCAGGTAATCGTCCAGGCCGATGGCCGTCACTCTGGAAAAATCCAGAGCATTCTCGAGATGGCGGCGGACCAGCTCGGCATAGAGGCCGAGCGGCGTCGCCCCCGCCGCCAGCCCGATGACGCAATCGGGCTTGGCGCGGATCAGTCCTTCCACCAGATCGGCGGCGCGTCGGCTGACCGCGTCGGCATGGGGTTCGATCAGCACAAGCATGGAGACGGCTCCCGGATCGAGGGTGGGCGTCCAAGTTTTGCCCGCACGATGGGGAATAATAGCCCGATCACGGCTCGATGAGAAAGACGTGGGTCCGCTCTATCCCTGCCGGAGCTCCAGTTCCGCCTCCAGGGGCGCGTCGCCCTCATCGGCGGTCGAAAGCGCCTTGCGCTTGGCGGTTTCCTCGGCCAGCAGGTTCTTCTTCTCGGTCTTGCGCGCCTCCTTGGCGCGGTTGCGTTCGTTGCGCAGCTGGTTGTAATTGGGTTTGAAGGCCATGGGCGTTCTTTCCGATCAGGATTCGGGGGGCGGAGTCGGGGCTTGCTTGGGAGCGCCGGACACCGGACGCCAACGGACATAGACCACACGCCGGTGTTCCAGGCACCAAGAGCTGCCATGACGGGTCGGAGCGCCACACCAAGTCGCCTTGCCCGACTTCACGTCACCATTGATCCAGCGGCAGCAATTGTCATTGGGTCTGTCCATGCAAAAATCCTTTTTGATTCGAAGCCGGACATTATGTCATGCGCTGCAGCATTATTCCATGTTTGTGGAATATTTTATATTCTTCGAGGGCTGGAGGATCTGTAGCCGGGTAAAATATTTCCGGGAAGCCACGATATGTTTTGCCGGCGGTTCGAGGTGGCGCTTCTCCCATTCCGCCGTTCGCGGTAATCTTCAAGGCGAGATCTGGGGGGCAAAACACGTCATGCACTCGCAAGAGAGCGCCGAGCCGCAATCAAACACCACCACCACCCTGGCGCAATCCATGGGCGGCATCTATCTGCTGGTGACGGTCCTGCTGCTGTTTATCATCGCCCTGCTCAGCCTGGGCGGCGTGGCCTATCGCACGCATCTGTTGCAGCAATCCGTGACCTCGGCCGCCCCCCCCAAGCCCAAGCCGCCGGTGGTTGTCCAGCCCGACCTGGTGACCGGCAAGGAGCGCGCCGGCCTTTACGCGAGGCTGGCCCGGCTGGGTGAGGAACTGGCCTTGGAGGCGTCGGAGCGCAATCGCCTGGCCGACCGGCTGGACAAATTGCTGGCGCTGCAGATCGAGCTGGCGGCCCGCCCCACCCCCGGCGCTGAATTCAAGGCCGAGCCCAAGGACGGGGATGCCCGCGCCGCCCTGCTGCGCAACATGGAGGAGATCGAGCGCGAGCTGGCCTCCGTCTCCCAGGCCCTGGAAGCCACCGAGCAGCGCATTTCCTCCCGTCAGGTGGATGTGGCCGGGCTGGGGAACCGCCTCAACCGCGCCCTGGTGCTCAAGGTGGAGGAATTGCAGAAGGGGCGGTCGGAATTCTTCGCCCGGTTGCGCGATGTGCTGGGCGACCGCGAGGATTTCCGCGTCGAGGGCGACCGGTTCAGCTTGCCGTCGGAAGTGCTGTTCGCGCCGGGCTCGGACCGGCTGCGGCCCCAGGGCCTGGACGAGGTCCGCCGCCTTGCCGCCAAGATCAACGGGGTCAAGGCCGAGTTTCCTCAAGGCCTCAACTGGGTGCTGCGGGTAAGCGGCCATACGGATGCGCGGCCCATCGCCAATACCCGCTTCCCCTCCAATTGGGAGCTGTCGACCTTGCGCGCCGTCACCGTGGTCAAGGAATTGATTGCCGCCGGCATTCCGCCCGAGCATGTGGCCGCCGCCGGTTTCGGCGAGTTCCAGCCCCTGGTGGTGGACGAGACCGAGGCCGCCTATGCCCGCAACCGCCGCATCGAATTCCGCCTGGATCAGCGCTGATCAGGCCAGGGTCTTGAGGACGTCCCCGGCCGCCGCCATGATGGCGCCGTCCCAATCCTGGCCGGTGGATTTACGGATCAGGCGGACGCTGTCATACCAGACTGACCGGTCTGTCTTCTCGCCCCACAGCCAATAGGCCCGCTCGCCCAGCACCACCCAGACCGGGCGGCCCAGGGCTCCTGCCAGATGCGCCACCGAACTGTCGGTCATGATTACCGCGTCCAGGCGGGCCAGCATGGCGGCGGTGACATCGAAATCGGTCAGCAGCGGCCCCAGCGGCGTCACCAGCCCTTCCGCATGGGCGTGCTCCAGATCATCGGCGGCTGGGCCTTTCTGCAGGCTGAACAGGCGGATGCGCGGGTCGGCGGCCAAGGGCAGGAAATCGGCGAGCGCCGCCCGACGATAGGCATTGCCCTTGAAGGTCAGGCTGCCGGTCCACACGATTCCCACATTGAGGCCGCCGGGGCGGACGGGAATGATGGTACCGACGAAGTCGTCCAGGGCCGGGTCGGCGGTGAGATAGGCGCCGCCCCTGGCGGGATCGGACTCTCCCAGTTCGAGGGCGAGGCCGGGCAGGCTCATGGCGGAAATCTGGAAATCGGCCAGGGTCGCGGCATCGACGCCCTTGGGCACCAGATTGTCGATCCATGGGCTGCGCTTGAGCAGGCGGTACAATTCCGGCTGGCATTGGACCAGGATTGTGGCGCCCCTGTCCTTGAGCAGGGGCAGGAAGCGCATGGCGAACAAGGTGTCGCCGAAGCCCTGTTCCGGCAGGATCAAGATGGTGCGGCCCTTGAGATCCTGGCCTTGCCACAGGGGGGCGGCATTGGACAGGGCGCCGGCCTCGGCCAGGGACCAGCGGACTTCGTAGCCTTTCCAGCCCTCGCGCCAGCGGCCCAATTGCAACAGCGCGTGGGAGCGGTCCCAATGGGCATCGCGGTAACCGGGCTCCAGGGCGATGGCCTGTTCGAAGGTGGCCAGCGCCGCCTCGGTCTTACCTTGCTGCTTGAGGGTGATGCCCCGATTGTAGAGCAGCGAGGCCTCGGGCTCGCGGTCGCGCATCAGTTCAAGGTGCAACCGGTCGGCCTCGGCGCAACGGCCCAGATCGGTCAGGGTATTGGCCAGATTGCCCAGGGCGCCCCGGCCGGGATGGACGGCGAGCGAACGCCGGAAGGCGGTCTCGGCGGCGATCAGATGGCGAGCCCGGCGCAGCACCACGCCCAGATTGTTCCAGGTCTTGGGCGATTCACCGACCCGTCGCAGGGCTTGGCGCAACAACTCGGCGGCCTCGTCTTCCTTGCCGCTCTCCAGCAGGCGCATGCCGCGATCGTGCAGGCTGGAGGCTTCGGCGGCGGCCTCGGGCGAGATGGGCGGACGGGGAAGACCGGCCAGGGTTTCGGCCAGTGCCGTCTCCAGGGCGGCGAACACCGGCGGCCAATCATTGGCCTTGGGCTGGCGGAACAGGCGCATGGACGGGTACCAGGGGGTGCTCTCACCCTCCAGGCCCCAGCGCCAATCGGGCAGATAGGGCAACAGCAGCCAGACCGGCTTGCCCAGGGCGCCGGCCAGATGGGCCACCGAGGTATCGACGCTGATGACCAGATCCAGACCGGAAATGGCGGCGGCGGTATCGCCGTAATCACTCAGCCGCGCCGACAGATCCGCGACCATGCCACCGGCTCCGGCGGCGGCGATCTCGGCCGTACCCGGCCCCACCTGCAACGACACCATGTCGACGCCCGCCTGGGCCAGCAGCGGCAGAAAGGAGGCAAAGCCGCAGGATCGGGCCAGATCATTGGCATGGGCGGGATTGCCCGACCAGCAGATGCCGATGCGCAGCCGCGTTCCCGCCGGCGGCGGCGGCAGGATATCCCTCGCCGGGGCGGCCACCATGCCTTGGGCCGGAGGCACGGTAGCGGGGGTGACGCCAAGAATGTCGGCCACATCCACCAGCGAACTGACCATTTCGAAGCGTCGCCGCGTCGGCCCGGCAAAGGGGGTGATCTGGGCCGAGGGGCGGATGATGGGCAGCAGGGCGCGGCTGCAATTGATCCAGACCTTGGCGCCGCGCCCCGCCAGCAGGGGGGCGAAGCGCAGGAATTGGATGGAATCGCCGGCGCCTTGTTCGGCGAACAGCAAGATCGACTTGCCGGCCAGATCCTCGCCCGCCCACAGGCGGTCATGGCCGGGCAGGGTGGGATAGGCGCCCGGCAATTTGCGGCGCCAGCGGTATTGGGCAAAGGCCGCCGGCCAATCGCCGTCCAGGAAATGGACCAGGGCCAGGGCCAGATGGGGCCAGGGATCCTCGGGGGCCAGGGGAGCGGCACGGAGCAGCAGCGCCTTGGCTTCTTCCAGGCGTTTGCGGCCGATCAGTCCCTGGGCCAGGGAGACCAGGATGCCGGCATCGTCGGGATGGGCGGCAAGCT
The DNA here is from genome assembly GCA_016195125.1 of Magnetospirillum sp. Classification (GTDB taxonomy): domain Bacteria; phylum Pseudomonadota; class Alphaproteobacteria; order Rhodospirillales; family Magnetospirillaceae; genus Phaeospirillum. The sequence goes on along the minus strand of JACQAD010000135.1, from coordinate 2,950 downwards.
CGGCCTCCAGCAGGGCGATGGCCTCGTGGAAGCGGCAGCGTTTCAGCCACAGCCGGGCCAGGGCCAGGGCGGCTCCCGGCGCCGCTGGGGCATCCAGTTCCAGGGCGCGACGCAGAGCGGCTTCGGCGGCGTCAAGGGCGCCGAGATCACCGAGGGCCTTTCCCCATAATCCCAAGGCGGCGGCGTTGTCCAAGGCCTGAGGCGCCGCCAGTTCCAGGGCGCGGATCGCCTGATCGGCATGGCCGTGGCCCAGCGCCGCGGCGGCGGCGTTGATCAGCTCGCGCGGGCCGCGCTGGACCGGAAGGGTGCGGAGCGGCGACGGAGTGGGGCGGCGACCGGCCATGGCTCAACCCGCCAGGACTTTGTCGCGGGGGCCGTCGGCTCCGATCCGTCCCTGATTAAGGACGATGATGCGGGTACAGATTCCCAGCAGGGTGCGGCTGTGGCTGCTGACCAGCACGGTGCGCTTGCCCGCCAGTCCGGCGATGTAATCGGCCAGCGACCGTTCCAACTGGGCGTCGAAGCCGGTGGAGGGCTCGTCCAGCAGCAGGATGGGCGGATCGCCCAGCAGGGCGCGGGCCAGGGCGACCATCTGGCGCTGACCGCCCGACAGGCGGCTGCCGCGAGGGCCGACCTGGGTCGCCAGGGTCAGTTCGCCGCGCTCGATGGCCTGGGCCAGTCCCGAGCGGGCCAGGCAATCGGCCATCTGCTCGGCGCTGGCCCGGGTATTGCCGGCCTTGACGTTGCTGGCCAGGGTACCCTCGAACAGCAGGGCGTCCTGGGTCTTGTAGCCGATGGCCCGGGCGGTCTGGCGGCTGTCCCAGTTCTGGACCGGGATCATGTCCAGCAGCACCTGGCCCTCGCTGGGCTTTTCCGCCCCGGCGATCAGGCGCATCAAGGTAGTCTTGCCGGCGCCGGGCAGGCCGGCGATGCCGACGATCTCCCCCGGCCGGATGTGCAGAGTCAGTCCGTCGAGGACCGGGCGGGATTCGGCGGACGGCTTCCAGCGCAGGCCCACCAACTGAATATGGCCGCTGGGATCGCTGGGCTGGCTCTCGGTCTCGGGCATGGCGGCGGCGGGCAGGATCTGGTCCAACTCGCGCAGGGCCCGGCGGAATTCCCTGAGACGGGTGGCCAGAAGGGTCACCGAGGCCATGGTCGCCATGCTGCGCGAGGTCAGCATGGACGCCGCCATGATCCCGCCCGAGGTCAGCAGATGGGCATCAACCAGATAGGCGCCGCCCACCAATACGCCGGCATAGGCCAGGCTGGAGGCCGACAGGCTGACAGAATTGGCCAGGGTGTTCCAGAACCGCGCCCGTCCCGAAGCCGCCGCCGCCGCGTCGCCGGTGCGGCGCCAGCGGCTGGCCAGATCGCCCCGAAGCGCCGAGGTCACCACCACCTCGCGCCCCATCAGCGTATCGGCCAGCAGGGAGATCCGCTGCTCGCCGGCATGGCGGGCCAGGGCCTCGTATTCCCGCGCCGGAACTCCCATCAGCAGGTTGAGCGCCACCGAAGCAACGCCCACCAGCAGGGGGATCAGCACCAACGGCCCGGCGACGATGGCGATGGCGCCCAGGAACAGCACGACGAAGGGCAGGTCGGTGGCGGCCATCAGATAGGTGGAGGATACGAAGTCGCGGCTGGCCAGCAATTGCTTGTACTTGTCCAGCACCAGCCCCACCGGGGGAATGCCGCCGGATTTGCGCAGTAGGTTGGCGAACAGGGCGCGGTCGATATCGCCCTCGGTGGTGACCGCCACCCGCTCGATCAGTTGGATGCGCAGGGCGCGGGCGACCATGTCCATGGCGATGGCCAGCAAGACGCCCAGGGAAACCGCCCACAAGGTATCGCTGATCCCGTTGCCCAGAACCTTGTCATAGACGAAGGAACCGAACAGCGGCAGGGCCAGGGCCAGCACATTGGTGATCACTCCGGCCAGCATCACCGGCATCAGCAGATGGGCATGGCGGCGCAGGAACGGCATGGCCTCGTCCACCAAAGGCGGCTCGGCAAGGGGGCTGAGCACCAGGGCGCGGCCGGTATGGGCGGGCGGTTCACTCAATTCGATCAGCCCACCCTCGGCATCCACGGCTTCCCAGGTGCCGTCGGGGCGGGGCAGCAGGCCGATCCAGGTGGAGTCGGACACTTCCAGCAGGATTGCCGCATCACCGGTGACTGGGGCCAGTCCCGCGTGGCCGACCTCCATGGGGCGAAATTGCAGACCGCTGCCCTCCAGCCCGGCTTGCGCCCGTTCATCGACGCTGGCCTCGGCCGGCAAGGCGCGGGGCAGGGGCGGCGGCCGGCCCAGCGCCGCCAGCACCGCGATCAGCGCCGTATCGAAGGAAAGGGCGGTCTCCCGCGTCCTCATACCTTGTGCACCTCGATCTGGGCGATGGTCAGGCCGCCCTGGATGTAATCGTAATGGGTATAGGTGGCATCATGCACCGTCGGCGTGACGGTGACGCCCGCCGTGGTGGTGGCGGTAAAGGTGTCGCCGCTATCCATGGTGAAGGTCAGATCCGACGAGGTGCCGGAGCCGACGATCTGCTGGATGGCGGCGGCGGTCAGGGCAAAGGCGCCGCCGGCACTGCCGTTATGGACGTCGGCGGCGCCCACATGGGTGATATAGGCCGATGCCGCCTGGAGATCGCCGCCGGCCGCGTTGAGGGTGTTGGTGCCGCCGCCGCCGTCGATGATGCCGCTGAAGGTGGCCAATTGGCCGGAAGTGATGTTGATGACGTCGTCGCCACCGCCGCCATACAGGCTGAGAGTGCCCGACGCCGCGGTCAGTGTGTCGGCCTGATTGGTGCCGATGATGGATTCGATGCTGACCAGATGATCGTTGGCGGCGGCGCCACCGCTGGTCCCGGTGCTGAGATTGACGGTCACCCCCGTGCCCATCGCGCTGTAATCGACGGTGTCGTTGCCGCTGCCGCCGTCCAGGGTG
>JACQAD010000134.1 GCA_016195125.1 Magnetospirillum sp. | reverse complement strand
GTTCGCCAAGGAATTGGGCGAGACCTTCCCCCGCCGCGTGGTGGTGGCGGGCGAGTTGAGGCAGTCGCTGCGCTATGGCGAGAATCCCCATCAGGCCGCCGCCTTCTACACCAATGGTTCGCTCCGCGCCGGCGTCGCCACGGCGCGCCAGTTGCAGGGCAAGGAGCTCTCCTACAACAACCTGAACGATACCGACGCCGCCTTCGAGCTGGCCGCCGAGTTCGACCAGCCCGCCATCGCCATCATCAAGCACGCCAACCCTTGCGGCGTGTCGGTGGGCACGGATCTGAAAAGCGCCTATCTGCGCGCCCTGGCCTGTGACCCGGTTTCGGCCTTCGGCGGCATCGTCGCCATGAACCGCCGCCTGGACAAGGTCACCGCCGAGGAGATCGCCAAGCTGTTCACCGAAGTGGTGATCGCGCCCGAGGCCGACGAGGATGCCGTCGCCGTCTTCGCCGCCAAGAAGAATCTGCGCCTGCTGGTCACCGGCGGCATGCCCGACCCCTCCTCGCCCGGCATGACGCTGCGCCCGGTGGCCGGCGGCTATCTGTTCCAGACCAAGGATAACGGCAGGGTGATGCTGCCCGATCTCAAGGTGGTCACCAAGCGCGCACCGTCCGAGCGCGAGCTGAAGGATCTGCTCACCGCCTTCCGCATCTGCAAGCACGTCAAGTCCAACGCCATCATCTACGTCAAGGACGGCGCCACCGTCGGCATCGGCGCCGGCCAGATGACAATGCCGCCCAGGCCGGCATCAAGGCCGTGATTCAGCCCGGTGGCTCGATGCGCGACGAAGAGGTGATCGCCGCCGCCGATGAGCACGGCATGGCCATGGTCTTCACCGGCATGCGCCACTTCCGCCACTGAGACCGGCAGGCGTTGACCGGAACCGGTCAACGCCGTCTCCGGGTGCCTGGCGCCCGTGGCGTCCGCGATCAGCGCCCGGTGGGGTTGAGCAGCCTGGTCACATGGGGCGCGATCAGGGGCTCGACCACGCCCTGGCGGTAATGGAACGGGTCGATCTTGTAATAGAGGTTGGGGTCGTCCAGCCCCGGTACCAGCGACAGGTCCACCAGATCGGGGAAGATACGGCGGAACTCGGCCCGCGCCCGCTCGCGCAGGGGCTCGAGGCCATTGCGGCGGACCACCTCATTCAGCGGCGCGCTCATGGGATTGATGAAGGCGAAGACCCGGATGCCGCGGCGCTCCAGATTCGTCTTCATTTGCTCTAGCAGGGCCACATCCTCATCCGACCAGCGCAGATCGCGGAAGATCACCCGTTCCACCGTGGACAGGGACGGCTCCCAGCGAAATCCCTGAATGGCCTGCTCGTCCCTGACTCTTTGCTGGTCGCTGACCAGCCCGCTGGTCTCGACGCTGGGCGAGCATCCGCCCAGGCGGCAGGCGATGGCGAACAGCGATTCCCGGAACACGGTGAGGTCGATCAGGCCCCGGGAGGGACCGAACTGATCTCCTGGCGCATCGTCGAGCAATTCCGGCCCCAGCGCCCGGTGCCGCACCATATGGAAGTCCAGGGCGATGATGACCGCGCTCTCGCGGTCTAGGGCCTCGGCCACCTTGGCCATTTCCGGGATGGCGGCGGCGGTCAGGCCCATGTTGAGGATGTACTCGCCGCCCGGCAAGGCCCTGGGATCGAGATGGGTGGCCATGCTGGAGCCCAGGATCACCGCCCGCTGGTCGCCATGGGCGCGGAGCGCCATCTTGTAGCGGCGCTCGGCCTTGACATCGAGTGGCGTGTAGAAACCCAGCCGAGGCAGGCCCCAGACCGCGAAGGGGTCGGCCAGATAATTGATCAGGGCGGTGGCGCCGATAGCGGCGGCGGCGACGAGCAGGACCATAAGGGGGAAGCGGCGCGGGCTCATGGTCAGAACTGAAAATAGACGAAGTATTTAGGCTGGCGCATGCCCAGCACCGCCAGGGCCAGGCACAGGCCGGTGGCGGTGGCCCAGGCGCCGTTGGGGCGCCAGGCCAGTATTCCTCCGGCTGAAGCGCGCCGCCCGACGAACAGTGCCGCAGTGTTCGGACCCAGCCATACCACCAGTAGGGCCGCCAGGCAGGCGCCCAGGGCATGGCCGGAATGGCCCAGCAATCCGTTGGGGAACATGCCGTTGAAATTCATCCCCAATGTCTCCAGCCAGGAGGCGGCGGGGCCGAGCGCCGGTCGCAGGGTCAGCGGCAGGCCGATGCCGCCGGCCAGCAACATGGCGCCCCACAGCTTGACGGTCAGCGCCAGCGAACCCGCCCGAAACGGCACCCAGGCCAGCAATACCAGCAGGAAGGTGACCGAAATGCCCAGCCGCCGCCGCCAGGCCGAGGGGGTGGGTGGCGGCGGGACCAGGGCGCGCAGCAGATGGTTGGCGGTGAGCATGAGTCCATGCAGCGCCCCCCAGGCCACGAAGCCCCAACCGGCCCCGTGCCACAACCCGGCCAGCAGCATGACCACCATCAGGTTGAGCAGCCGCCGGGCCATGCCCTTGGCATTGCCGCCCAGCGGAATATAGAGATAGTCGCGCAGGAAGCGCGACAGGGTCATGTGCCAGCGCCGCCAGAACTCGATGATGCTGGCGGCCTTATAGGGCGAGGCGAAATTCTCGGGCAGGCGGATGCCGAACATGCGGGCCAGGCCCAGCGCCATGTCGGTATAGCCGGAAAAGTCGAAATAGATCTGCAGGCCGAAGACCAGAGCCAGCCCCCAGGCCTCGGCGAAGCTGGGAACGACGCTACCGGCATGGCCGAATCCGGTATCGCCGATCATGGCGAACCAGTCGGCGAAGACCACCTTCTTGGCCAGTCCCACGGCGAACAGGCTGAGACCCACGGACAGATCCTGGCGCTGCCTGGTGGGACTGCGCCGTTTTCCGAATTGCGGAATCATCTCGGCGTGATGGACCAGCGGCCCGGCGATCAGGTGAGGAAAAAAGGTCACGAACAGGCCGTACTTGATGAAGTCCCGTTCGACCACCACGCCCCGGGCGCAATCGGCCACATAGGCGATCTGCTGGAAGGTGAAGAAGCTGATGGCCAGCGGCAGGGCGATGTCGCGATGGAGGTCGAAGCCCGCCACCGTTCCCACATTGGCCCAGAAGAAGTTCCAGTACTTGAAATAGCCCAAGGCCGCCAGATTGACCGTCACGGCCATTCCCAGGATCCATCGTCCGGCATGGCGATGGCGCAGCACCGCCTGGGCGGCACCGAAATTGAACAGCATGGAGGTCAGCAACAACGCGACCAGCTGTGGATTGTTCCAGCCATAAAAGACGATGGAGGCCAGCAACAGCCATACGGTCTGCAGCCGAGGCTGGACCCTCAGCAACCAATGACCCGCCAGCACTGCGGGCAGAAAGATCAGCAGGAAGGCCGAGGTGGTGAACAGCATGACGGCGATTTTCCCAGCC
>JACQAD010000162.1 GCA_016195125.1 Magnetospirillum sp. | reverse complement strand
GTCGAGACCACCTTGGCCGGGCCGCTGTCGGGGTAGCGGATGGTCTCGCCGATCACCGTGGTGCCGGTGGACAGCAACGAGACCGAGGGATAGGCCTCGTCGGCCATGGCCGGATTCGCCAGCCCCAGAAACAGCATCACGACAGTGGTGACTATGGTCCGCATCCGCCTTCTCCCGAGCGCTATTGTTCCCCGAATCCATCCAGCAACTGGGCGATGCGCCCCGAATCCGTCTGATCCATGATGGTCCTGGCCAGGGCTTCGGCGGCGGCGAGGTCGAGGTTGCGGATCCGGCTTTTGACCACCGGCACGTTGGAGGTGGTCATGGACAGGTCGCGGATGCCCAGACCCAGGAGCAGCGGCGTATAGCGGGGATCGCCGGCGATCTCGCCGCAGACGCTGACCGGGATGCGGGCTCTGGTGGCGGCCAGGGCGGAGAACTGGATCAGGCGCAGCACCGCCGGGTGCAGGGAGTTGTACAGATGGGCCACCGCCTCGTCGGAACGGTCGATGGCCAGGGTGTACTGGGTCAGATCGTTGGTGCCGATAGCGAAGAAATCGGCGTGCCAGGCGATGGCGTCGGCGGACAGGGCGGCGCCGGGAATCTCGATCATGGCGCCCAGCGGCGGCAACGGATCGGCCATGGGCGCGGCCTTGGCGCGCAGGCGCTTCACCACCCGATTCATGACCTCGCGGGTGGCACGCAACTCGCCGACCGTGGCGATCATCGGGACCAGGATGCGCACCTTGCCGTGGGCCGAGGCCCGGAGGATGGCGGCCAGTTGGTCTTCCAGCAGATCCTGGCGGGCCAGGCCCAGGCGGATGGCGCGCAGGCCGAGCGCCGGATTGGGTCCGATGGTACAGCCCAGCGCCGGGGCCAGCTTGTCGCCGCCGGCATCGAAGGTGCGGATGGTGACGGTGCGCCCGCCCATGCGCTCGACCACGTCCTTCAAAATCTCGTATTGCTCGTCCTCGGAGGGGACGTCGTCGCGGTTCATGAACAGGAACTCGCTGCGCAGCAGGCCGATGCCCTCGGCACCGGATTCCAGCACCGCCCCCACCTCGTTGGGCAATTCCATATTGGCCTGCAGCACGATGCGGTTGCCGTCGGTGGTGATGGCGGGCACGTCCTTGAGCCGGGCCAGGACGCGGCGCGCCTTCAGAAAGGCGGCCCGTTCGCGCCGGTAGAAGGCCAGGGTCTCGGGCAGGGGGTTGATGATCACCAGTCCGTTCGTGCCGTCGACGATAACGGTTTCACCGCCATGGGCGCCGGCCAGCAGATCGGCGATGCCCAGCACCGACGGCAGGCCCAGGGACCGGGCCATGATGGCGGTGTGGCCCTCGGCACCGCCGGCGATGGTGGCCAGGCCGGCTACTTGGGCGGGGTCGAGCAGGGCGGTGTCGGCCGGAGTCATTTCCTCGGCGACGATGACCGCGTGCTTGGGCAGGGCGGTGAAGGGGCGATAGGCGGTATTGGTCAGGGCGCGCAGCAGGCGGCGGCCGATATCGCGGATGTCGGCGACGCGGGCGGCGAGATAGGGATCGTCCATGGCTTCGAAGCCGCGGATGATCTCGTTGATCTCCTGCTGAACCGCCGCCTCGGCGTTGATGCGCTCGCCCTTGATGCGCCGCTCCACTCCCCGGATCAGGCGCGAGCCGTGCAGCATCTGGCGGTAGGCGTCGTGCAGATAGCCCAGCTCTTCTCCGGCCGCCCCGCCCAGGCCCTCGGCCTTGCTCTGCAATTGCTCGACCTGATGGCCGGCATTGTCGGCGGCGGCCATGAAGCGGGCGCACTCGCTCTCGATGCGGTTTGCGGCGATGCGCAGTTCGGGGACGGCGATGGTGCCCGAATCATGAAGGTAGAGGGTGCCGATGGCGATGCCGCGCGAAACGCCCAATCCGTCGCGGATGATCTCGCGATCAGGCGTTTCGCCGGGCCTGGAGCCGCCTTTGGTGGTCATGGGCCGGGCGTCAGTCTTCGTCGAACTTGCGGTCGACCAGATCGAACAGGGCCTCCATCGCTTCGGCGGCCTGCGCTCCCGTGGTCGAGATTTCGATGGAGCAGCCCGGCGCGGCGGCCAGCATCATCAATCCCATGATCGACAGACCGGAAACCTCGGTGCCGCGATGGCCGACGGTCACCTGGGCGTCGAAGGTGGCGGCCAGCTTGACGAACTTGGCGGCGGCTCGGGCGTGCAGGCCGCGCCGGTTGGCGATGGTGGCGGTACGGTTCAGGCCGCCGCCTCCGGTTTCGAGCGCGTCCGACATTATTTCCGATCCTGAGTCAGCAGCTTGGAAGCGACGTTGATGTATTTCCGGCCGGCCTCCTGGGCGCTGGCGACGGCGTCGGCCAAGGGTTCGGTATGGCGCACGCTGGCCAGTTTGATCAGCATGGGCAGGTCGTCGCAGCGGGCCACGCTGGCCAGGATGTCGTTGCGACGCTGCTCCATATCGTCCTCGGGCCCGATACAGACCGCGCCCACGCTGGGTTGCGGCCCGACCACGTGTTCGAGCGCGGCGACGAGTTCGTCGGCGAGCCGCCCGTGGGTGACGAGTACCAGTCCGATCATCTCAAGCCCCCTTATGCGGGAAACGGCGGGCCCCACCGGCCTCGACCCCGCGGCATTTGGACACTGACATCAAGAACCCCCCTCGTCGAGTTCGCGATGGCGAAGCTCGACCCGGCCGCCGCACTGTTTCAGCCAGGCGGCAAGGCGCTCGGCGATGGCGACGGAACGATGGCGGCCACCGGTGCAGCCGATGGCAATGGTCAGATAGCTCTTACCCTCGGCGGCGAACCGCGGCAACAGCGGTTCGAGCATTCCGGTAATGGAATCCATGAACGGGCCGAAGGCCGGGTCGGCGGCCACATAGGCGGCGACTTCCTGGTCGCGGCCGGTGAGCGGCTTCAACTCGGGCACGTAATGGGGATTGGAGAGGAAGCGGGCGTCAAGCACCAGATCGGCCTCGCGCGGCAAGCCGTTGCGATAGGCGAAGGAGGTGACGAAAACCACAAGGCCGCCGGTGCTCTCCAGCCCGAAATGCCCGGCCAGAACCCGCTTGAACTCCGCCGGCGGCTGGCTGGTGGTGTCGATGACCACGTCGGCGCGCGACCTGAGCGGAGAGACCAGGGTGCGTTCGTGGCGGATGCCGTCCAGCAACGGCCGGTCGGTGGCCATGGGATGGCGGCGCCTGGTCTCGGTGAACCGGCGACACAGGACATCGTCCTCGCAATCCAGGAACAGCATCTGGACATCGCGGCCGCTCTCGGTCATCAGGCGGT
>JACQAD010000161.1 GCA_016195125.1 Magnetospirillum sp. | reverse complement strand
TGCGCCGTTCCAGATAGGCGCTGATCAGTGGCCCGCCGAGGGTGGTGAGGCCGCGATAGAGGCGATAGATCATGCCGCCTCCTCCGCCGCTTCCGGCGCCGGGTCAGGCGTTTCAAGCCCCATGCGGGAATCGGCGCCGCGGGTGATGGCGTTGAGGCTGGCCTCCACCTTCAGGCGCAGGGAATCCAGGGCGGTCTCGTCGGATTCGCGGGGTACCAGGATGGGATCGCCCCAGACGAACACCCCGCGCGAGAACGGCAAGGCGAGGGCGAAACGGTCCCAGCTGCCCAGCACTCTGCGCCGCGAGGTCGAGAAGGTGGCGGGCAGGATGGGCACTCCGGCCAGCTTGGCCACGTTGACGATGCCGGCACTGGCGCGCATGCGCGGCCCCTTGGGTCCGTCGGGAGTGATGCCGACGCATTGGCCGCCCTTCAGGAATTTGAGCATGGCGCGCAAGGCGGCGCTGCCGCCCCTGGTGGTCGATCCCGCCACGGTATGGATGCCGAAATGCGAAACGGTCCTGGCGATCAGCTGGCCGTCGCGATGCTGGCTGATCAGCATGTGGATGGGCACGGACGAGCGCCAGCTCTTGGGCATCATCAGGATGCGGCCATGCCAGAAGGCCAGGATGAACGGCTTGCCCTGATCCCACAGGGCATCGGCGTGGGCGCCGTTGACCACTTCCCAGCGCCCGGTCAGGTAGACGACGCGGATGTACAGCGAACCCAGCCAGCACAGCAGGCCGCGTAACGCCTCACTCTTCCCGATGCGCTTGGCCAGCCCCATGGCTAGGCCCCATTGACGGTCGAGGCTTGCTCGGCAAACTGCATGGCGTAAAGGCGGGCGTAAACCCCGTCCTGAGCGATCAGCGCATTGTGGTCACCGGATTCGATCACCCGCCCGCGATCCAACACGTGGATGAGGTCGGCGTTGACCACGGTGGACAGGCGGTGGGCGATGACGATAGTGGTGCGCCCCTTCATCAGGGTCTCCAGGGCGGTCTGGACCTGACGCTCGGATTCGGTGTCCAGGGCGCTGGTGGCTTCGTCCAGCAGCAGGATCGGGGCGTTCTTCAGCATGGCCCGCGCGATGGCCAGACGCTGGCGCTGGCCACCCGAGAGGTTGAGGCCGCGCTCGCCCACCACGGTGTCGTAGCCCTCGGGCAGGCTGACGATGAAATCATGGGCGGCGGCGGCGCGGGCGGCGGCCTCGATCTCCTCGTCGGTGGCGCCGAAGCGGCCATAGGCGATGTTGGCGCGGATGGTATCGTCGAACAGGGTGATCTCCTGGCTGACCAGGGCGATCTTGGCCCGCAATGACGCCATGTTGACGCCGCGCACGTCCTGACCATCCACCAGCACATGGCCGTCGGTGACATCGTAGAAGCGGGGCAAAAGGTTCAGCACCGTCGACTTGCCGGCGCCGGACGGACCCACCAGGGCCACGGTCTTGCCGCCGGGAACCGCCAGGTCGATGCCGTCCAGCACCGCCTTGACGCCGTCATAGGTGAAGAATACGCCCTCGAACCGGACATTGCCCTCCAGCACCACCAGTTCGGGGGCGTCGGGGCGGTCGGCGATGGTGGGCTGGGTGTCCAGCACCGAGAAGGTCCGCGCCGCCGCCGCCAGGCCTTCCTGGAGATTGGTGTTCAGCGACGCGATGGACTTGATGGGGCGATAGGCCAGCATCAGGGCGGTGATGAAGGAGAAGAAGGCGCCGGGCGTGGTCTGTCCGTCCACCACCCGCGAGCCGCCATACAGGATGACGATGGTGATGGCGATGCCGCCCAGCAATTCCATGATGGGAGACGAGGCCGAGCGCACGCGGGCCGCCTTGTAGATCAGCTCCTGCAGCATCTCCACCAGGGAATGGACCTTGCGCTTCTCGTATTCCTCCATGCCGTAGGCCTTGACCACCCGGATACCCTGGACCGCCTGTTCCAGGTAGGTGGTGAGCTGGCCCATATGCTCCTGGGTATTGGCGGTGACCTTGCGCATGCGCTTACCCAATTTGCGGATGGGCAGGATGGCGATGGGGAAGACGAAGAAGGTCCAGGCCGACAGCCGCCAGTCCTGATAGAACATGGCGCCGATCAGGAACAGAATCGACGAGGCGTCCTTGCCCGCGCCGGTCAGGGCGTCGGAGACGGCAAAGCGCATGGACGAGATGTCGTTGGTCAGGCGCGACAGGATGCGGCCGGTGGAATTGGCGTGGAAGAAGGCCACGTCGAGGCGCATCAGATGGGCGAACAGCCGTGATTGCATATCGGCGATGACCCGAAGGCCGACCTTGGACAGGAATACCGCCTCGCCGTAATTGCAGGCGGACTTGATCGCGAAGGTGGCCAGGACCGAAAGCGCCAGGGGGATCAGGAATTCCGGCCGCTTTTCCGTGAAGATCTTGTTGACCACCGGGTCCATCAGCAGGGCGTAGCCGGCATTGGCGGCGGCTCCCACCACCATGCAGAACACGGCGGCCATGACCTTGCCCAAATAGGGGCGCATGCCTTCCCGGAACAGGCGGCGCACCAGGACGATGGTGGAGTGATCCAGGGAAATCTTCTGTTTGCTCAAAGCCTTGACCGTTCGGTTGCACCTGTGCGCGCGGACCATATCATGGGCCGCAGAATCGGCCAAACGAAACGGCCGCCGTTGTTTCCAACGGCGGCCGTCCGAACAGTCTTCAAACCGGGGGGCGGGCCCGCCCCCGGGCGTTCCCTCTTAGTGCAGATCCTTCCAGATCTGGCGCTTCAAGGCGAACATCAGGGCGGTGAGCACGCCCAGGAACACCATAACCTTCACACCCATGGACTTGCGGGCGTCCAACTCGGGCTCGGCGGCCCAGTTGAGGAAGGTCACGATATCCGTGGCAACCTGCTCCTTGGTGGCCTTGGTGCCGTCGGTGTACGACACGATGTCGTCCATGATCGGCGCCGGCATGCTGATGGCGTTGCCGGGGAAGTAGTGGTTGAAGAACTTGCCTTCGGGGATCGGATGACCCTCGGGGGCGGCGTCTTCATAGCCCAGCATCAGCGAGTAGACGTAATAGGGGCCGGCGACGCGGGCCTTGGCCATCAGCGACAGGTCCGGCGGCAGGGCGCCGCCGTTGGCCGCCTGGGCGGCCTTGTCGTTGGCGAAGGGGGCCACGATGCGATCCGACGCACGGGCGGGGCGGTTGACCACCACGCCTTCGTCGTTGGGCTCGGCCGGGACTTCCTTCTCGGCGGCAAAGGCCTTGATCTCGTCGGCGGTGAAGCCGATGTCGGCCAAGTTGCGGTAGGCGACCAGCTTCATGGCGTGGCAGTTGGAGCACACGTCATGGAACACTTGCCAGCCGCGCTTCAGCGCCGCCTTGTCGTACTGGCCGAACACGCCTTCCCACGAGAAGGCCGTGGCCGGCTTCTTGAGGGCCGGGCCTTCGCCGGAATTGGCCTGGGCCTCACCGCCGAAACCGGCCAGGCCGACCATGATCATGGCGATCAGGGCGGCGGCCTTGACCACCGGCTGGGAGATGGAGGCGGGCAGGGGCTTGGCCTTCTCGATCTTGCCGAGGATCGGCAGGATGATCAGGAAGTGGGCGAAGTAATAGGCGGTGCACATCTGGCCGAGGGTGACCAGGAAGCCTTCCGCCGGCTTGCCGCCCACATAACCCAGCACCAGGGCGTTCGCCAGGAACAGCCAGAAGAACTGGCGGTACAGGGGACGGAACTTGGCCGAGCGGACCTTGGACGTATCCAGCCAGGGCAGGGCGAACAGGATCAGGATGGCCGAGAACATGGCCAGCACGCCCTGCAGCTTGGCCGGCAGGAGGGGTAGGTCGAAGGTGAAGGCGCGCAGGATCGCGTAGAACGGCAGGTAGTACCATTCCGGCACGATGTGCGGGGGGGTCACCATGGGATTGGCGGGGATGTAGTTATCCGGCTCACCGAAGAAGTTGGGCGCCCAGAACACGAAGGCCAGGTAGAACATCAGGAACAGGCCGATGCCGAACAGATCCTTGATCGTGTAGTAGGGGTGGAAGGGGATGGAATCCTGCGGCCCCTTCATGTCGATGCCCAGCGGGTTGTTCGACTTGACGGTGTGCAGCGCCCAGACGTGCAGAACCACCAGGCCGACGATGATGAACGGCAGCAGGAAGTGCAGGGCGAAGAAGCGGTTGAGGGTGGGATTGTCCACCGAGAAGCCGCCCCACAGCAGGGTGACGATGAAGTCGCCCACCACCGGGAAGGCCGAGAACAGGTTGGTGATGACGGTGGCGCCCCAGAAGGACATCTGGCCCCAGGGCAGCACATAGCCCATGAAGCCGGTCGCCATCATCGCCAGGTAGATGGCGATGCCGATGAACCACAGGATCTCGCGCGGGGCCTTGTACGAACCGTAATACAGGCCGCGGAAGATGTGGATGTACACCAGGATGAAGAACATCGAGGCGCCGTTGGCGTGCAGATAGCGCAGCAGCCAGCCGTAATTCACGTCGCGCATGATGCGCTCGACCGAATCGAAGGCCAGCGAGGTGTGGGAGGAATAATTCATGGCCAGGAACAGGCCGGTGAGGATCATGATGATCAGCATCACCGCGGCCAGCGAGCCGAAATTCCACCAGTAATTCAGATTGCGGGGGGTCGGATATTCGATCGCGCTATGCTGCATCATCGAGAAGACGGGCAGGCGCTCTTCGATCCAGTTGACCACCTTGTTGTTGCTCTTGAAGTCGCTCATGACGGGTCCCCTCAGCCGATCCGGACGGTGGTGTCACTGGTGAACTGATAAGGCGGCACCGGCAAATTCTTCGGCGCCGGACCCTTGCGGATGCGACCGGACGTGTCGTAATGCGACCCATGGCAGGGGCAGAACCAGCCACCGAACTCGCCACGCGGGTCGGCGGGCTTCTGGCCCAGCGGCACGCAGCCCAGATGGGTACAGACGCCAACCAGGATCAGCCATTCCGGCTTCTTGATGCGATCGGCATCCTTCTGGGGATCGCGCAGATCGGCACTGGCGGCCTGCTCGGCGGTCGCGATCTCCTCGGGCAGACGATGCCGGACGAAGACCGGCTTGCCACGCCACACCACGGTGACCGACTGGCCCGGCTTGATGGTGGAGATGTCGACATCGGTGGTGGAAAGCGCCAAAGTATCGGCGGCCGGGTTCATGCTATGCACGAACGGCCAAAGTGCCAAGCCTGTCCCAATCACACCGACGCCGGCGGTGGCGTACAGCAGGAAGTCCCGCCGTGTCTGCCCGTCCACCGACGAGGGCTGGGCATTGTGTGCCTGATCAGCCATGATTAATCCTCTTGTTGGCCCGCGGAAGCGCGACTATTAACCACATCGTCCGAGTCGTTTCAACAGCCGTCTCGACATGCATGCGCTGTGCGTAATATGCCATTGGTCCCAAAGCATTACCGCATTGCACAAAACATCCATTCCGAGACGCCAATTGGACTCGCTCCGCCTTGCACTCTACCAGCCCGATATCCCCCAGAACGCGGGGACGCTGTTGCGGCTGTCGGCGTGCCTCGGCGTCCCCGTTGACATAATCGAACCGTGCGGCTTTGTCCTTGATGAACGTAAAGTCCGGCGCGCGGGCATGGATTATATCGGATTCGCCGATGTCACCCGCCATTCGTCATGGGAACGGTTTGCCGCCACCCTGGCCGAGCAGGGACGCCGGCTGGTGCTGCTGACCACGGCGGGCGATGTCCGTCATGACCGCTTCCCTTTCGCCGCCGGTGATACCATCATGGTCGGACGGGAAAGCGCCGGCGTGCCGCCCGAGGTGGCGCAGGCCGCCCAGGCCCGCATCCGAATTCCCATGAAGGCGGGGCCGCGATCACTCAACGTGGCGCTGGCCGCCGCCCTCGCAACCGGGGAGGCGTTGCGTCGGCTGGACGCCTTTCCTTCGGACCAATAAGTCCAGCCAAGGGAGCGCGGGAAGCATGAGCCACGACACCGTACGGCATTGGGATAGCGATCGGGCCGCCGCCTATGACAAGCGGGTGCGCGAGGCCATTCCCGGCTATGACGCCCTGCACGTCCTGTCGTGCCAGATCGTCGCCGAGACCACCGGCGGCAAGGGCCGTGCCCTGGTGATCGGGGCCGGCACCGGCGCCGAGTGCATCGCGCTGGCGGAAAGCTGCCCCAATCTGGCCGTGGTCGGCGTCGATCCCAGCAAGGAAATGTTGGAGCACGCCCAGGCCAAGGTCTCCGAATACGGGCTGACCAGCCGGGTGCGGCTTTATCCCTCCAAGGTCGCCGAATTGCCCAAGTTCGAGCCTTTCGACGCCGCCACCCTGCTGCTGGTGATGCACTTTCTTAAGGATGACGGCGCCAAGCAGGGATTGCTGGAGGAGATTTCCAGCCACCTCAAGCCCGGCGCCCCCCTGGTCCTGGCCGATCTGTTCGGAAATTGGCAAGACGACTGGCAGCA
This sequence comes from Magnetospirillum sp., assembly GCA_016195125.1. Lineage (GTDB taxonomy): Bacteria > Pseudomonadota > Alphaproteobacteria > Rhodospirillales > Magnetospirillaceae > Phaeospirillum. Next base: position 7,378 of record JACQAD010000161.1, on the reverse strand, counting down.
GCAATTGCGCGGCTGGTGGCGTCATCTGCAACTGGCGGCCGGCATACCGGAAGACGATGTTGAAAAGGGCTTTCGCCACGTGGACCGCGACATCTTCCCGGTGACCGAGGCCCGGCTGACCGAACTTCTGGCCGCGACCGGCTTCGGCAAGCCCGAACCCTATTTCCGGGCGCTGTGCTTCGGCGGCTGGGTGGCGCGGAAGATATAAACGACGGACATCCTGACGCGGAACGATACCGCGGCATGGCGGAACGGGCTTACGCCCCGCCCAGCAACCCGTCGATTTCCACCTGGGCCATGGCGCGATCCGATCCGTGGATGATGGCATTGGCACAGTCCATCAGGGCCTGGGCGGCCCGGCTGATGGCTTTGACATGCTCGGTGGTCAGGCCGATTTCGGCGCCGCCGACGATCTCGTCTTCCAGTTTGGCGACCCCGCCGAGGATCAGGGTGTTCAGCTGGTTGATGGTTTCCTCGAACGGGCGGCGGAACTTGGTGGGGACGCGATCATAGGCCTCCACGGCCAATTGCTTGTCCTTGAAGGTGGAATCGGTGAAATGCTCCTGGTAGCTCTTGGGCTGCCACATCTTGCATTCCTCGATCATGTCCGGCATGTCCGGAATCATGTCGAGCAGCATGACGATTTCGTTGAAGTGGTTGAGGTAATCGGTGGCGAGCAGAGTCTGGGCGCTGATATTGGTGCCTTCGACCCTGGCAACGTATTCCTCGAATGCCACCCGCTCTTGCGGCGGAATGTCAGATTCCGTCACCACCCCTCCTTGGAACCCCGCGAACTCCCCAGCCCCCATCCTTGCGCCATGAGGCCGGGAATTTCAAGAGGCGATCCCCTAAAATGCATAGTTCAGACCCGGTGATAGGGGTGGCCGGTCAAAATCGAGTGCGCCCGCCACAATTGCTCGGCCAGCAGGGCGCGCACCAGCATGTGCGGCCAGGTCATGCGGCCCAGCGACAGCAGCAGGTCGGCGCGCTCGCGTACGGCATCGCCATGACCGTCGGCGCCACCGATCAGGAAGGCCAGATCGGTGGTGCCGCCATCGCGCCAGCCTCGCATCCTGTCGGCGAATTCCACCGAGCCCAGATCACGGCCACGCTCGTCGAGCGCCACCACGACGGCGCCGGCCGGCACGGCGGCCAACAGCAGCTCGGCCTCGCGGGCCTTGAGCTGGGCGCCGGAAAGGGGGCGCTTCTCCTCCACCTCCTTGAGAACCGGGGGCGGCGTCAGGCGCTTCAGGTACTGATGGAACAGGTCGAGCTCGGGGCCGGCCTTGGCCTTGCCCACGGCGCCGATCAGAATACGCATCAGCCCTGTTCGAGGGCCTTGGCCCGAACCGCGCTGGCGGTGGGGGCGTCGGTGCCGGCGGTGCTGGCCTGGGCCTCCAGGGCGCCCCACATCTTTTCCAGATTGTAGAAGGCGCGAACCTCGGGGCGGAACAGATGGACGATGATGTCGCCGGCATCCACCAGCACCCAATCGCATTGGGGCTCGCCCTCGGTCTGGACGGAATGGCCGGCATTCTTCAGGGCGCGGGCCACGTGATCGGCCATGGCGCCCACCTGGCGCTGGGATTTGCCGGTGGCGATGACCATGGTGTCGGTGATGGAGGTGCGGCCCTTGAGGTCGAGAACGATCACGTCCTCGGCCTTGAGGTCGTCCAGGGTGGTGGCGACCAGCTCGGCCAGGCTGGGAGCCGGGGCGGGAGCGGGTTCGGGAACGGGGGCGATGGCGGCCTTGGCGGCGGGCTTGCGGGCTATGGTTGTCTCCTGTCACGGATAGCGGTGGACGAAGCGGCGTGGAGCCGGGTGTGCAGAAACACCCAGGCCGGCGCCGTCCGATTCCACAAAGTCCTGGCCCGGGAAGGGGGCAGGCGGGCATGGGCAAAGCGTCGCGCCGTTCTCGAGGCCAGCGCGCGGGCAGAATAGGGACCGCGCGCCAGAATCGCAACCGGCACAAGCCTGAAGATGGATTCCCAGCGCCGCCAGCGGTGAAAACCGCTCAGATTGTCGGCCCCCATCAGCCAGACAAAGCGGGTATGGGCAAAACGTTGGCGCAGGACCGACAGGGTGTCGGCGGTATAGCGGGTGCCCATCTCGGTCTCGATGGTGGTCGGACGCAAGGCGGGATGGGCACCGCAGATGTCTTGAGCCGAGTTCAGGCGGCTGGCCAGGGGGGCCATGCCCGTTTCCGGCTTGAGCGGGTTCTGGGGGCTGACCAGCAGCCAGACCTCGTCCAGCCCCAGCAGGGTCAGCGCCAGCCGGGCGATGTGACGATGGCCCTCATGGGCCGGATTGAACGAGCCGCCCATCAGTCCGACCCGCACCTTGCGGCGGTCACCCCAGGGATTGGGGGGAGGGGGGCGGGTCATGGCGTTGGCGGCTTTTTATCGGGCACGGACGAACGCGGATGAACACGGATGGGCACGGATGAAGACATGGAGACAGGCCCGGAGCCGGTCTGGTCCGTGTCCATTCGCGAGCGCGCAGCGCTATCCATGGTCATCCGCGTTCCATGATTCCAACGTCAGCCGGGCCTGACCTGTCCGTTGCCGGTCACCACGTATTTGAAGGTGCACAATTGCTCGACGCCCACCGGGCCGCGGGCGTGCAGCTTGCCGGTGGAGATGCCGATCTCGGCGCCCATGCCGAACTCGCCGCCATCGGCGAATTGGGTGGAGGCGTTCCACAGCACGATGGCCGAGTCGCAGCCGGTGATGAAGGCCTCGGCATTGTGGGCGTTGTCGGTGACGATGGCTTCGGTGTGGTGCGAGCCGAAAGTGTTGATGTGCTCCACCGCCGCGGCGACGCCGTCCACCACCTTCACCGAGATGATAGCGTCCAGGTATTCGGTGCTCCAGTCGATGTCGGCGGCGGGCAGGGCGCGGGAATCGGCCGCGCAGGCGGCTTGATCGCCCCTGACCTCGCAGCCGGCATCGATCAGCATGGCGACCAGGGGCTGCAGATGGGTCTTGGCGCAGGCGGCATCCACCAGCAGGGTCTCGGTGGCGCCGCAGATGCCGGTGCGCCGCATCTTGGCGTTCAGCACGATCTCCTTGGCCATGTCCAGATCGGCGGCGCCATCCACATAGGTGTGGCAGATGCCTTCCAGATGCTGGAACAGGGGAATGCGGCTTTCATTGACCACCCGTTCCACCAGCGACTTGCCGCCGCGCGGCACGATGACGTCGATGTACTCGGACAGGCGCAGCATGACGCCCACCGCCTCGCGGTCGGTGGTGGGCACCATCTGCACCGCATCCAGGGGCAGGCCGCAGGCGAGCAGGCCGCCAGTCAGGGCGGTCAGGATGGCGTGGGAGGAATGAAAGCTTTCCGAGCCGCCCCTGAGGATGGTGGCGTTACCCGATTTCAGGCACAGGGCGGCGGCGTCGGCGGTGACGTTGGGCCGGCTCTCGTAGATGATGCCGATGACCCCCAGGGGCACGGCGATCCGGGCGATGGTCATGCCGTTGGGGCGGGTCCATTCCGCCAGGGTGCGGCCGACCGGATCGGGTAGCCGGGCGATCTCCTCCAGGCCCTTGGCCATGGCCTCGATGCGGGCGGGATCGAGCATCAGGCGGTCGAGCATGGCCTTGCTCAGGCCCTTGGCCTCGGCGGCCTTCATGTCCATGGCATTGGCGTCCAGGATCAGCCTGGCATCGATACGGATCGCCTGAGCGGCGGCCCGCAGCGCCTTGTCCTTGTCCTTGGACGGCACCGATGCCAGGGCGCGGGCGGCTTTGCGGGCGCGGCGTCCGAGTTCGGTCATCAGGGCGTCAAGATCGGTGCTCATGCTGCAACTCTCGTAGAAGGAGGGGCGGCGCGGAAGGGCTCCGAGGCGATCAGGGGCTCGTCGTCCTTGTTGACGATGATCCCCGCCTCGATCAGCACCGCCGGCATACTGGCCTGACGCAGCACCGCCAGCTCGTCGAAACGGTAGAGGCCGCGATTCCGGTCCAGCAGAATCCGGTTCTCGCCCGCATCGGGCAGGGCATGGTGCAGGCTGGGCCGCAGGCCTTGGCCCAGGAGATGGTCGGCCATGGCCTCGGCCACCAGAATGCTTTCGCTCAAGGCAGGGTTGCGCGCCGAGACGAACAGGCCGAAGCCGGAAAAGACCTCGGAATGGGCGCGTTCGAGTCCCTGCCAGACCCAAGTGGTTTTGTACTGGTCCTGCACCGAATCGTGATGGATGGACAACAGCAGGCTGGCGCCCTTTTGGGCGGCCTGTCGGGGCCGCGCCGCCAGTTCGGCCATGTCGCCTTCGGTATTGATCACCAAAGAGGGGATCGCGGCCTGGTGCAATTGCCGGCTGGCCTCGTGCGCCAGGGCGGCATTGAACTCCAGCTCGGGGATTCCGCGGGCGCTGGTCTCGCCCGGTGATTTCCGGTAATGGCCGATGTCGAGAGCGATCAGGCAGCCCGCGAGGGCGGGCTGGGGGGACAGCAGCAGGAGAAGGCCCAGGTGGAGGACGCGCACGTCATCCCTCCATCACCAGATCGTCGCGATGGATCAGTTCGTCACGGCCGCGAAAGCCCAGGATGGCTTCGATCTCGCCGGATTTGCGGCCCATGATGGCGCGGGCATCGGCGCTGGAATAGGCCACCAGCCCGCGGGCCAGAACCTTGCCGTCCGCGGCCTTGACCAGGACGCAATCACCGCGCTCGAACTCACCGGCCACCTCGGTTACTCCGGCGGGCAGCAGCGAGCGCCCGGATTCCAGGGCCCTGATGGCGCCGGCATCCAGCACCAGAGCGCCGGTGGGCTTCATGGAGCCGAAGATCCATTGCTTGCGCGCCGTGCGCGGCTCGGAATTGGGAATGAACCAGGTGCAGCGCCCGCCCTCCTCGATGGTCTTGAGCGGGTGCAGGGGCTCGCCCCGGGTGATGGCCATGCGGCAGCCCGCCGACAGGCAGATGCGCGCCGCCACCAGCTTGGTGACCATGCCGCCCGAGCCGTAGGCCGAGCCGGGATCGCCGGCCATGGCCTCGATCTCCGGGGTCATCTCGCGCACCTCGGGGATGAAGTGGGCGTCGGCGTGCTTGCGGGGATCGGCGGTATAAAGGCCGTCGATGTCGGAGAACAGCACCAGGGCGTCGGCCGGGACCATCTGGGCGACGCGGGCCGCCAGCCGGTCGTTGTCGCCGACGCGGATTTCGGCGGTGGCCACGGTGTCGTTCTCGTTGATCACCGGCACCGCGCCCAGGCGCAGCAGCGTCTCCAGGGTGGTCCGCGCATTGAGATAGCGCCGCCTGTTTTCGGAATCGTCCAGGGTCAGCAGCACCTGGGCCACGGTGATGGAATGGTGCGCCAGGGCTTCCTGGTAGGCATGGGCCAGGCGGATCTGGCCGGTGGCGGCTGCGGCCTGCTTCTCCTCCAGCTTGAGCGGCGGCGTCAGGCCCAGCTTGCGCCGCCCCACCGCCACGGCGCCGGAGGACACCACGATCACCTCCTGGCCACGCTGGCGGCAGGCGGCGATGTCGGCGGCCAGGGTGTCGAGCCAGGCGCGATGAACCTGACCGGAGGCCTCATCCACCAGCAGCGAGGAGCCGATCTTGACGATCAGGCGCTTGGCGGAGGCCAGAGGGCTCATTCGTCTCCCTCTTCGTCCTCGTCGTCCTGGAAGTCGGCCTCATCCCCGGCGTCTTCCTCGTCCTCGCCGGAATGCCAGATCCATTCGCCATCGGCGCCCCAATGACCGCCGGCGAATTCGTCATCGTCGGCCTCGGCCTTGCGCTTGCGTTGCTGGAAGGTGGGGGCGCCGCGCTTGCCGGAGCCGAAGACGGCGGAGGCGGCGGGCACCGCGGGCTCGGCCTCGCGGGCTTCACGGATATGGCTGAACAGCTGGGCCAGGATGGGCTTCAGGCCTACCCCCGAGACGCCGGACAGTGGGAAGACCTCCTGTCCGCAAGCCTCGGTCAGCTCCATCATCTTCAGTTCGATATCGTCGGCGGTGATGGAATCGCACTTGTTCAGCGCCACCACTTCCGGCTTCTCGTCGAGGCCGCCGCCATAGGCGGAGAGCTCGTGACGGACCACCCGGTAGGTCTCGGCCACGTCGTCCTCGGTGCCGTCGATCAGGTGCAGCAGCACCCGGCAGCGCTCGATATGGCCCAGGAAGCGGTCACCGATGCCGGCGCCTTCGTGGGCGCCCTCGATCAGGCCGGGGATGTCGGCGATGACGAATTCTTCCTCGCCCAGGGTGACCACGCCCAGATTGGGATGCAGCGTGGTGAAGGGATAAGAGGCGATCTTGGGGCGCGCCCTGGTCACGGCGGCCAGGAAGGTGGACTTGCCGGCATTGGGCAGGCCCACCAGGCCGGCGTCGGCGATCATCTTGAGGCGCAGCCAGATCCAACGCTCCTCGCCCGACCAGCCTTCGTCGGAGCGGCGCGGCGCCTGATTGGTCGAGGATTTGTAGTGCAAATTGCCGAAGCCGCCGTCGCCGCCGCGCAGCAGGACGATGCGGTCACCGGCCCGGGTCATGTCGGCCAGCACAGTTTCCTTGTCCTCGTCCAGCACCTGGGTGCCGACCGGCACCTTGAGGACCACGTCGTCGCCCTTGCCGCCGGTCTTGTTGCGGCCCTGGCCATGATTGCCGATCTGGGCCTTGAAATGCTGCTGGTAGCGGTAGTCGATGAGGGTGTTGAGATTGGCCACGCATTCCAAGATGACGTCGCCGCCCCGGCCGCCGTCGCCGCCGTCGGGGCCGCCGAATTCGATGTGCTTCTCGCGCCTGAACGAGCAGCAGCCGGCGCCGCCGTCGCCAGACTTCACGAAGATCTTGGCCTGATCGAGGAATTTCATAGGGGCAAATCCAAAAGCAAAAGGGGAACGGCGGACCGTTCCCCTTCTTCAAAACGCAAGCGTGGGGACGGCCTTACTCGGCAGCCTCCGGCAGCGGCTCCACAACCACGAAGGTGCGGCCTTCAGCCTTGTGCTTGAACGCGACGGTGCCGGTCTCGGTGGCGAACAAGGTGTGATCCTTGCCCATGCCCACGTTGGTGCCGGGATAGAACTTGGTGCCGCGCTGGCGAACGATGATGTTGCCGGGGATGACCAGCTCGCCGCCGAACTTCTTGACGCCGAGACGCTGACCCGCGGAGTCGCGGCCGTTGCGGGAAGAACCGCCAGCCTTTTTATGAGCCATTTTCTACTCTCCTCGTATCCGCTCGGGCGATCAGCCGGCGGAGATGTCGGTGATGCGCAGGATCGTCAAGTCCTGGCGGTGGCCGTTCTTGCGGCGCGAGTTCTGGCGGCGGCGCTTCTTGAAGACGATGATCTTCTCGCCGCGGGCCTGGGCGACCACGGTGGCCTTCACCGAAGCACCGGCCACGACGGGGGCGCCAATCTTTTCGCCGACCATCAG
>JACQAD010000160.1 GCA_016195125.1 Magnetospirillum sp. | reverse complement strand
TCTCGAGCGCAACTTCCGCCATGTCCAGTTCCTCGCGCAGCTGGACGATCTGGAGCAGACCTGCATCGCCAACATCAAGGGGCCGCGTTTCGCCGGCCGTGAGAAAGCGGTGATCGAGGCCCTGGAAGGCACCTTCGGCCGCCTGCGGACCAGTTCGGCCGCCCAGTACGCCCCCGGCGTCAAGCGCAAGTCGGACTTCTTCCGCGATCTGGCCGGCGCCGAGTTCATGAGCCACGGCGAGTCCGTGTGCAAGGAGGCCGGTCTCGGCTTCGACCTGATCCTCAACGTCTATGACAAGTCGATCATCGAAGTGGAAAACCGGCCGCCGGCCGGCGACATGGAGGGCAAGTTCGTCCGCGCCCTGGAAAAGGGCACCATGACCGGTTCCTCGATCCTCAAGCCGGTGCAGGAAGCCCTGGCCATTCCGCTGGAAGAGACCTATGTGGTCGGCACCGGCTATGGCCGCGTCCGTCTGCCCTTCCCCAAGGAGCATATCCGCTCGGAGATCCTGTGCCACGGCCTGGGCGCCCACATGATGTACCCGGACACCCGCACGGTGCTGGACATCGGCGGCCAGGACACCAAGGGCATCCAGGTGGACCCGGTGGGCATCGTCGAGAATTTCCAGATGAACGATCGCTGCGCCGCCGGTTGCGGCCGCTATCTGGGCTACATCGCCGATGAAATGAACATGGGCCTGCACGAACTCGGCCCGCTGGCCATGAAGTCCAACAAGTCGGTTCGCATCAACTCCACCTGCACCGTGTTCGCCGGTGCCGAGTTGCGCGACCGTCTGGCGCTCGGCGAAAAGCGTGAGGACATCCTGGCCGGTCTGCACCGCGCCATCATCCTGCGCGCCATGTCGATCCTGTCGCGTGCCGGCGGCGTCAAGGACCAGTTCACCTTCACCGGTGGCGTCGCCAAGAACGAGGCGGCGGTCCGCGAGCTCAGGAAGCTGATCAAGGAAAACTACGGCGACGTGACCATCAACATCGACCCGGACTCCATCTACACCGGCGCTCTCGGCGGAGCTACCTTCGCCGTCCGCGCCGTCGTGAACTGAGCCGGAAGGGAGGAAACCCATGTCTGACCTCATCACCACCGGCGTCGATATCGGCTCGGGCTGCATCAAGACCGTGGTCTTTCGGATCAACGGCGACAAGATGGAATGGCTCGGCAAGGAAACGGCTCGTATCCGCAACCGCGATCCCTTCCAGCTGACCACCGAAGCCTATGACCACATGCTGAAGACCGCCGGCATCAAGGCCAAGGATGTCGCCTATGTGGCGTCCACGGGCGATGCCGAGAATCTGAAGTTCGCCACCGGCCATTTCTATTCCATGACCACCCATGGCCGTGGCGGTCTGTTCCTCAACCCCGAGGCCCGCGCCGTGCTCGATATCGGCGCCCTGAACGGCCGCGCCATCCGCATGGATGGTTCGGGCAAGGTGCTGTCCTACAAGATGACCAGCCAGTGCGCCTCGGGCTCTGGCCAGTTCCTGGAGAACATCGCCCGCTATCTGGGCATCGCCCAGGACGAGATCGGCTCGCTGTCCATGAAGGCCGATGACCCCGAGAAGGTGTCGTCCATCTGCGCCGTGCTGGCGGAGACCGACGTCATCAACATGGTGTCGCGCGGCATCTCGGCTTCGAACATCCTCAAGGGCATTCACGTGTCCATGGCGGTGCGTCTGGCCAAGCTGCTGAAGTCCATCGGCGCCGTCGACGGCATCGTCCAGGTCACCGGCGGATTGGCGCTCGACGCCGGTCTGGTCGCCGCCCTGAACGAAGCCGCCGAACAGGAGAAGGTCAATCTGGTGGCCACCAGCCATCCCGACTCCATCTATGCCGGCGCCATCGGTGCCGCCATTTGGGGTGCCTTCCGTCACGAAAAGCTGGCCCGCCTCGGTCAGGCGGCGTAATATGCGCGCGTTTCCCGGCCACCCGCGACCAACGCGGGGGCCGGGAACAACCATTGTAGGGTTGCGAGGAGAGAGGAATACCATGTCCCTGAAGATTACCGACGACTGCACCAGCTGCGACGCCTGCGTCTCCGTGTGCCCGAACACCGCCATTTCGGCTGGCGACGTGATCTATCTGATCGACGCCGCCCGCTGCTCCGAGTGCGTTGGCGCCGAAGACAGCCCGCAATGCCAGATGGTCTGTCCGGCCGACTGCATCGTGCAGTTCGAAAACGAGAGCAAGGACGCCCTGCTGGCCAAGTACAAGGCCATCCACGGCTAAGTCCGGTTCCGGGACCAAGACCGAACCCTCGCCGGGTCAATCCGGCGGGGGTTTTGTTTTTTATCTCCGGGTCCATATGGATGACGGGGCGCCATGGAGAGAGAGATGTCATTGGGATGGCGACTTACGGCCCTGTTGGCCCATGATGCCGCGACCGGTCTGGTCCTGCTGACCGCCGCCGCCCTGGCCATGGCATTCGCCAACTCGCCCCTGCACGGGGTTTACGAGCATTTCCTGGAGACCCGGCTGTCCATCCAGGCCGGGCAGATGGCCCTGTCCAAGCCCCTGCACCATTGGATCAATGACGGGTTGATGGCGATCTTTTTCCTGACCGTCGGCCTTGAGATCAAGCGCGAGGTGCTGGAAGGCGAGTTGTCCACGGTTCGGCAGGCCTCGCTGCCGCTGATCGCCGCCATGGGAGGCATGATCGCCCCCGCCCTCACCTATCTCGCGGTATCGGGCGGCGATGCCGAGGCCGCGCCCGGCTGGGCCATCCCGGCGGCCACGGATATCGCCTTTGCCCTGGGAGTTCTGGCCCTGCTGGGCAAGCGCGCCCCACGGTCGCTGCGGGTCTTCCTCCTGGCCCTGGCCATCATGGATGATTTGGGGGCGATCGTGATCATCGCCCTGTTCTATACCGCGCAATTGTCGGTGCCGGCCCTGATCCTGGCCGCCGTGGCCATCGCCGTCCTGGCCACCCTCAATCGCCTGGGAGTGGTCAAGCTGGCCCCCTATATGGTGACCGGTGTCGTCTTGTGGGCCTGTGTGCTGGAATCGGGCGTCCATGCCACCCTGGCCGGCGTGATCCTGGGCTTCGCCATCCCCTTGCGGGCCGGCAATCCGGCAGGAGAATCACCGGCGCGGGTGCTGGAACACGGACTTCATCCCTGGGTCGGCTTCGCCATCCTGCCCCTGTTCGCCTTCGCCAATGCCGGCGTGCAATTGGGCGAGGTTGGTCGCGCGGTGTCTTCGGACCCCATCGCCCTTGGCGTGGCCCTGGGCCTGTTCCTGGGCAAGCAGGCCGGGGTGATGGTCGCCAGCCTGGGCGCCGTGGCCTTGGGGCTGGGCAGCCTTCCCGCCGGAGCGTCGCTGCGGCAGTTCCACGGCATGGCCGTCCTGACCGGCATCGGCTTCACCATGAGCCTGTTCATCGGCACCCTGGCCTTTGACGGCATCGAGCACGACAATTCCATCCGCCTGGGCGTCCTGGCCGGGTCTTTGCTGTCGGCGGCCTTGGGCTCGGCCTTGCTGGCCGGCGCGAGCAGGAAGGCCTAAGCCTCTTCCTTGCGCAGCAGATTGACCCGCATGGGTTGTTCGAAGACGAAGCCCCCGCCCTCGGCCGGGGTGGCGAGACGGGCGAAGCGCTCGCGCATCTCGGCGTCCAACTCGTCGAATTTAGCCTCGCGCTCGGCATTGGCCGAGATGATCTTGTCGCGGAAGCCCTCGTAGTCACGGATCTGCAGGGTATGGATATAGGAAAACTCGCTGATTTCCTCCAGCCCGTGGACCCAGGCGGCCTTGATGGTGGCCAGAGCCGCCCCCCGCACCCAGGTCTCGTCATCGATGGGCCGCACCGCCTCGAAGAAGGCGCCATAGGGCAGCGGCTCGGACACATAGACCTCGCCGCCGGGCTTGAGAACGCGGGCGGCCTCGGCCAGGGCCTTGGCCTGAAACGCGATGGGGATATGATGCAGCGAGTTGAAGAACACCACCGAATCGGCGCTGTCATTATCGGCGGGGAGGGCTTGCCCCACACCCTCGACGATCTCCTCGTCGGCGATACGCTCGGCGGCGCGGGCCTTGGCCAATTGACGGGGACTGCACTCCACTCCCAGCACATGGGCGCCGAAACGGGCCATCAGGCGGGCCAGGGCGCCGTCGCCGCAGCCCACGTCGATCACCCGCTTGCCTTCCAGGGCCAGCGTCTCCACGATGACATCGGTATTCCGGCGCTTGTCCATGACCCACTCCCAAAAGCAATCAACCACACTTAAGTGATGATGCCCTCCCCTGTCGATAGCTTCGATGCCGCCATCGTGCTTGGCGCCATGGTCAGACCCGACGGCAGCCCCAGCCCGGCGCTGGCGCGGAGGGTTGCCCATGCCGTCTTGCTGGCCCAATCCGGCCGGGTGGGACACCTGCTGATGAGCGGCGGAGCGGTGCGCTATCCGATCCCCGAGGCGCGGGTCATGCGCGACATGGCCGAACGGGCCGGCATCGCGCCCGGACGGGTGCATGTGGAGGACCAATCCCTGAACACCATCGGCAATGCCCGCCTGTCGCGGCCAGTGGTGGATGCCATGGGATGGCGCCGCCTGCTGGTGGTGACCGATGCCTGTCACATGGCACGGTCTCTGTATATATTTCACCGATTCGGGTTATCGGTTCGGCCTGCCCCCGCCTGGCCCGACACCAATCCCGGCTGGGAATGGTACGCGGCCTGGATCAGGGAAGCCGTGGCGATCCCCTGGACGGTGATCCGGGTGGAGCGGGACAGGTTGAGGAGAAAACCATGATGCCCTTGAAAATGGCGGACCTTCTGGCCGAAGGCGACCTGATCGATTTCGGCCCCTTGCCCGAGGCGATCAACGATCTGCTACAGCGTGGTGTCGCGGCCTATTACGACGACCGCCCCACCGCCGACGGTCTGTTCCGTCAGGCCCTGGCCCAGGCGCCCGAGCAATTGCCCATTTATTACTGCCTCTACAAAATCCACACTTATCAGCGCAATCTGGAGCAGGCCCGCGACGCTGCCCTGGCCGGCATCCGCGAAGCGGCCCGTCAAGCCAACCTGCCCCCGGACTGGCGTGACTGGCGTCTTGGCGAAAACGACTGGAACGCGGGCGGCGCCACCCGCTTTGCCCTCTATACAATCAAGGCCCTCGCCTTCATCGAATTGCGCCGCGAAAACCTGGCCGAGGCCCGCGCTTTGCTGGACCGCCTGGCCGGGCTCGATCCCGCCGACGAAGTGGGGGGGTCGGTCGTCAATGCCATGGCCCTGCGCCTGGAGGCCACCGGCCCATGAATTCAACGATCCGCCCCCTGGACGGCGTGCGC
>JACQAD010000159.1 GCA_016195125.1 Magnetospirillum sp. | reverse complement strand
GCCAGGATGCCTTCTTCGACCGGGTGTACTGGAGTCCGGCGCTCAATTATGCCGCTGCTCAATCCCTGGATCTGCCGCTGGCGGTCTGCGTGGTCTATGACAGCGTCATCCACGGCTCGTGGCGGGCCATGCGCGACCGCACCCTGGCCAAACTGCCCAATCCCGGAGCCGACCAGAAGGCCTGGGTGGCGGCCTATGTGGCGACAAGGCGCGATTGGCTGGCGACCAATTCCAATGCCTTGCTGCAAAAATGCGTCTACCGCATGGATTCCTTTGCGGCCCTGATCAGTGGGAATGCCTGGGAGCTGAGTTTGCCGCTCACCGTTCGCGGCGTGCTGATCGATTCCGATGCCCTGAGCGGTCAACTCCCGGTGCGGGCGTCGGCCCATGCGAACGACCGTGTCCTCAAACTGACCACTCCCATGATGCAGGGCGACGATGTCAAGGCGGTGCAGGGCGCTCTGGGTCTCGGCGCCGACGGCATCTTCGGCCCGGGAACCGCCAAGGCCGTGGCGGATTTCCAGAAATCCAAGGCCATGATCGCCGACGGCATCGTCGGTTCGGCCACCCTGGCGGCGCTTGGCCTTTAAGCGGGAAGGGTTATAGGAATGTTGCAGGCGCGAAAGCGCCCGCTTATGCTGCCATGGTCATAGTTTAGAAGGAATCCAGACCATGCCCATGGCAGCCAGCGACATCGAGGCCCTGATCCGCAGCGGAATTCCCGATGCCAAGGTGATCATCGAGGATCTGCGCGGTGACGGTGATCACTATGCCGCCCTGGTGATCTCGGAGGCCTTCCGGGGCAAGAGCCGGGTTGCCCAGCATCAGTTGGTCTACGCCGCCATGCAGGGCAAGATGGGTGGTGAACTGCACGCCATGGTGCTGCAGACCGTCACCCCTGAAAACGCCCCTGATTACGCCAAAGACTGAGTGGGAGAGTAAGATTCTCGGTCGGCGATGTTGCGTCCGGCCGCGCTTCATCCTATCTCTAGACGACGCCCTTCATCAAATTTACCAAGGAAACTGCACCGATGAACAATCCCGTTTTTGACCGCATCCGCCAGGATCTTGCCGAGAACGATGTGGTTCTCTACATGAAGGGCACGCCCATGTTCCCGCAATGCGGCTTCTCCGCCGCCGTGGTTCAGGTGCTGACCGATCTTGGCGTCAAGTTCAAGGGCATCGACATCCTGGTCGATCCCAGCATCCGTGAAGGCATCAAGCAGTTCACCAACTGGCCGACCCTGCCGCAGCTTTACGTCAAGGGCGAGTTCGTCGGCGGCTGCGACATCGTGCGCGAGATGGCCGCCTCGGGCGAGCTCAAGCAGCTGATGGCCGACAAGGGCGTCGCCGGCGCCTGATATCGTCCGTTGCCCTTGCCCAAAAGAAAACGGCCCGGTGTTTCCACCGGGCCGTTCGTCTTTGTGACCGAGGGGCCAATTAGCGCGAATAGAATTCGACGACCAGATTGTGTTCCATCTGTACGGCATAGGGGACATCGCCCAGCTTGGGAATGCGGACGAACTTGCCCTTCATTTCCTTGTGGTCGACTTCCAGGTAATCGGGGATGTCGCGCTCGGGGGACTGGGCGGCTTCGAGAACCAGGGCCAGATCCTTGGACTTCGACTTCACGGTGATCACGTCGCCTTCGCTGACGCGATAGGACGGGATGTTGACGCGCTTGCCGTTGACCTGGATGTGGCAGTGGTTGACCAGCTGACGGGCGGCGAACGGGGTCGGCGCGAACTTCATGCGGTAGACCAGGGCGTCCAGGCGGGATTCCAGCAGGCCGATCAGGTTCTCGGAGGTGTCGCCACGGCGGCGCACGGCCTCGTCATACAGACGGCGGAACTGCTTCTCGCTGATATTGCCGTAATAGCCCTTGAGCTTCTGCTTGGCCATCAGCTGGGTGCCGAAATCGGACGGTTTCTTGCGGCGCTGACCATGCTGGCCGGGAGGGTTCTCCTTGCCGCGGTTCAGCGGGGACTTGGAGCGGCCCCAGAGGTTGGCGCCCAGGCGGCGGTTGATCTTGTACTTGGCTTCAATACGCTTGCTCATGGTCTTCCTTTTTGGCCGAATTGATCAGCCTATTGGCAGTTTGTCCCGATAGTCCTGGTCCGTCGTGAAGGACGGGGAGGGGTGGGCACGCCAAATGACGGCTCACCCGCATTCTCGGGAAGAGAGGGCGGAACTATACGGATCGGGCGGCCCGTGTCAACAGTTTCAACCTTTTCCCGCGGCCTTCTTGTGACGATAGGTCACCAATTCGTGGACGATGCCGTGCAGGGTTTGAATTTCCTGGCCGGTGAGATTGGCGCGCTGGAACATGTTGCGGATGTTTCTGACCATGACCGGCCGCTTGTCGGGCACCCGCAGGAAGCCGCAATCATCGAGTTCGCGTTCCAGGTGCTCGAAGAAGAAGACCAGCTTTTCCTTGGAGGCCGGGCCTTCATGCCCCTTGGTCATGGAGGGCAGGGTGGTGGCGGCTTCGCACTGGAACCACTCATAGGAGATCAGCAGCACCGCCTGGGCCAGGTTCAGCGAGCAATAGGCGGGGTTGAGCGGCACGGTCAGCACCGTGTCGGCCAGTGCCACGTCGTCATTCTCCAGGCCGGTGCGTTCGGGGCCGAACATCACGCCGCAGCGCAGGCCCTCCTGCTCTCCCTGACGCATGGCGGAGGCAGCCTCGCGCGGGGTGTTCACCGGCTTGGTCATGTAACGGTCGCGCCCGGTGGTGGCCCAGACCCGGTGGAGGTCGGCGACGGCATCCTGGGTGGTCTCGAAGACCTTGGCACCCAGCAGCACCCGGTCGGCCCCTGAAGCGGCGGCGATGGCCCGATCGCTCAGCCATTCCTCGCGAGGGGCGACGATACGCATGTCGGTGAGGCCGCAATTGAGCATGGCGCGGGCGGCGGTACCGATATTCTCGGACAGTTGCGGGCGGACCAGAATGATGGCGGGGCCAGCGGCCGCCGCCTCCTGCCGGCTGGAATCGGTACCGGCCATCAGCAGAAGCGGTAGAGCATGAAGGTGATGGAATCCTGGAGCGCCTCAAGCGAGGCTTCCAGCACGTTGGTATGCACGCCCACCGTGGTCCAGCGATGGCCCTTGTCGTCCTCGCTTTCGATGGTGACACGGGTCTTGGCGGCGGTTCCCACGGTGCTTTCGGTGATCCGCACCCGATAATCCTTGAGTTCCAGGGCGGTGAGCGCCGGATAGACCCGGGTCAGCACCTTGCGCAATGCCACGTCGAAGGCGTGGACCGGGCCGGTGCCCTCGCCCACTTCCATGTATTCCTTGTCGCCGACCTCGACCTTGACGGTGGCTTCGGACAGGGTGATCCACTCGCCATTGGCATTGCGCCGGCGCTCGTCGATGACGCGGTAGCGTTCCAGGGCGAAGTATTCCGGCACTTCGCCCAGGGCGCGGCGGACCAGCAGCTCGAAGCTGGCGGCGGCCTGGTCATAGGCGTAGCCCTCGTGCTCCAGGCGCTTGACCAGATCCACCAGATCGGTGGCCTCGCGGGCGTCGAAGGTGACCTGCATCTGCTCGACCACGCGAACCAGGGCTTCGCGCTTGACCGAGTCGAGATCCACGCCGATTTCGCCCAGGCGGGCCACCAGATTGGAGCGCCCGGCCTGATCGGACATGACGATATGGCGCATATTGCCCACCGAGCCCGGCTCCACATGCTCGTAGCATTTGGGATCCTTGGCCACCGCCGAGACGTGCAGGCCGCCCTTATGGGCGAAGGCCGACTTGCCCACATAGGGCTGGCCCCGGTTGGGGACGCGGTCGAGAACCTCGTCGAGGGCGCGCGATACCGAGACCAGAGTCTTGAGATCCTCGGCCTTGATGCCGGTGTCGAAGCCCATCTTCAGCATCAGCGCCGGGATGATGGAGATCAGATTGGCATTGCCGCAGCGCTCGCCCAGGCCGTTCAAGGTGCCCTGGACCTGTCGCACGCCGGCCTTGACCGCCGCCAGGGAATTGGCCACCGCCGTGTCGGAATCGTTGTGGCAATGCACGCCCAGATGCGAGCCGGGGATGCCGCCCTTGATGACCTCGCCGACGATGCGCTCCATCTCGTGGGGCAGGGTGCCGCCATTGGTGTCGCACAGCACCACCCAGCGGGCGCCATTGTCATAGGCGGCCTTGGCGGCGGCCAGGGCGTAGGCGGGATTCGCCTTGTAGCCGTCGAAGAAATGCTCGGCGTCGAACATGACCTCTTCCACCCTGGTCCGCGCATGGGCCACGGAATCGCCGACCATGCGGAGATTCTCGTCCAACTCGATGCCAAGGGCGACGGTGACCTGGAAGTCCCAGCTCTTGCCCACCATGGTGACCACGCGGGCCGGTGTCACCAGCAGGGCGCCCAGGCCGGGATCATTGTCGGCGGAGCGTCCGGCGCGCCGCGTCATGCCGAACGCCGTCAGGCGCGAACGCTTGAAGGCGGGCGGCTCGGCGAAGAAGGCATCGTCGGTGGGATTGGCGCCGGGCCAGCCGCCTTCCACGTAATCGATGCCGATCCGGTCAAGCTCGCGCGCGATCCGCACCTTGTCGGCTGCGGAAAAGTCCACTCCCTGGGTCTGCGCGCCGTCGCGCAGGGTGGTGTCGTAGAGGTAAACGCGCTCAGCCATGACGGTCTCGATCTGCCTTGAAATGCCGGGCCTGAAATGCCAGGAAAGGCTGGAAAGATGCCCCATCACGGGGGGTGGGGGCAAGGGCATACCGCAATGCCGTAACCGGGTGATGGCGATGACGATGGTGATTATGTGGCCGATGTCACGGATGTTCTCTTGGTAATGGTTTAGACACTGTGCCTCTGTTCGTCTGAAAGGCTGAGGTAAGGTGAATAAACATCGCCTGAACTTTCTGATATATGCTGTGATGGCCTGTGTGATGATCTTCACTTATCGGGCTGTTTACGGACGTGAACTTACTGATAATGCGCAAGCCAATGTCAAATCCGGTATGGCATCATGGTATGGGGCCGCTTATCGCGGTCGGAAGACTGCCAGTGGTGAGCGCTTTGATCCACGCGACTTGACCGCCGCGCATCCGAGCCTGCCCATGGGGACATTGCTGGAGGTCTCACGACGGGATCTGGGACGCAGCGTCGTGGTGCGGGTCAATGATCGCGGTCCCGGCGACGGACGCATCCTGGATCTCTCGGAAGCGGCGGCCCGACGCCTGGATATGATCGGAGCCGGCTCGGCCTTGGTGACCATTCAGGTGATCGGCTCCGCCCAATAGAGAGATGACCTTGCGTTAATGTATATTTATACCTATTTACAATCTGTTCTTAAATGTGGTTTTGTTCAACCGTTGTTAGGATTCCCTGGGCAGAATGCCTCGACTTTTCATGCTGGCAGGAAGCGGAATTGAAGAGATGAAGGCAATCAAGACGGCGGCCCTGGTGGCGGTCATGATCGCGAGCACATCCCTTCCGGCCCTGGCCGAGATGGCCGGGTCGGCGAATCTGGGCCGGGAAAGCTATGGCATGGCGTCGTGGTATGGCCCCGGTTTCAAGGGACAGCGCACCGCCAGCGGGGAAAAGTTCAATCCCAAGGCCTTGACGGCGGCTCACCCCACTTTGCCCTTCGGCACCCTGGTGGAGGTCTCTCGTCCTGACCGTAAGAAGTCGGTGGTGGTGGTGGTGACCGATCGCGGCCCCTATGTGGCCGGTCGCTCCATCGACCTGTCGCGGGCGGCGGCGCGGCGCCTGCACATGAGCTATCTGGGCGCTGTTCCGGTTCGGATGCAGGTCATCGGAATGACGGAATAGCGGGTCAGATCACCCCCTCTTTCTGCAGGCGCTCGATTTCGTCCGCGCTCAATCCCAACAGGCCGCCATAGATGCGGGCGTTGCCCTCGCCCAGGCGGGGGCCGAGATGATCGACGCGACCGGGACTGGCCGACAGTTTGGGCACCACGCCCGGCACCACCACTTGCCCCAGCACCGCATCGGCGACCTCCAGGAGATTGCCGCGCGCCTGGAAGTGGGGGTCTTCGAAGATATCGGCGATGGTGTTGAGCGGCGCCGCCGGCACCTCGAAGTCCAAGCACAGTTCCATGACGGAATCCCGTGGTCTGGTCGCGGTCCAGTGACTGACCAGGGCATCCACGTCCTGGCGTTCGGCCAGGCGGCGGCGCAGATGCCCCCACTTAGCCTCTTCGGCCAGATCCGGCCGCTCCATGGCCTCGCACAGGCGGGCGAACATACGGTCGGTGGTGCAGGCCAGGGCTACCCACTTGCCGTCGCCGCAGCGGAAATGGCCGTGAGGACAGGCGTTGACGGTTCCGGCACCCTCGCGCTCGCGCACCTTGCCGAACATGGCATAGGCCGGGGCGATCTCGTCCAGGGCGCGGAAGACGGATTCATAGAGGGCGAGATCGATCACCTGCCCCTCGCCGGTGGCGTCGCGATGGCGCAGGGCCAGCAATACCCCGATGGCGCCGTACAGGCCGCTCATATAATCGGCCAGGGAGGTGGAGCCGGGGGTCACCGGGACGTCGCCGGGCATTCCGGCCAGATAGGACAGGCCGCCGAAGGCGTGGGCGATGCGGGCAAAGCCGGGGCGTTCCTGATAGGGGCCGGTCTGGCCGTAGCCGGAGATGCGCAACAGGATCAGGCCGGGGTTGACATTCTTCAACTCCTCCCAGCCCAGCCCCCATTTCTCCAGAGTGCCGGGGCGGAAATTCTCGGCGATGACGTCGGTCTTGGACACCAGCTGCAGGAACAGGGCGCGGCCCTCGGGCTTGCGCAGGTCGAGGGTCACCGATTCCTTGTTGCGGGCCTCGGACAGCCACATCAGGGAATCGCCGTCGCGCTCGGTGATGGAGCCAAAGCGGCGGAAGGTATCGCCCCCCAAAGGTTGCTCGACCTTGATCACCTCGGCCCCGAACTCGCCCAGGATGGCAGCGGCGTAGGGGGCCGCGATGAAAGTGGCGATATCGAGGACGCGCACGCCGTC
>JACQAD010000158.1 GCA_016195125.1 Magnetospirillum sp. | reverse complement strand
GGCGGTGAAGCACCTGCCGCTCGACGCCCTGCCCGACCTCTCCGACGTGCAGGTCATCCTCTACACCGAGGTTCCCGGTCAGGCCCCCCAGGTGGTGGAGGATCAGGTCACCTACCCGCTGACCACCGCCATGCTCAGCGTGCCCCGCTCCAAGACGGTGCGCGGCTTTTCGTTCTTCGGGGTCAGCTTCGTCTACATCATCTTCGAGGACGGCACCGACATCTACTGGGCGCGGTCGCGGGTGCTGGAATACCTCAGCTTCGCCGCCAAGCGCCTGCCGGCCGGGGTGACCCCGACACTGGGCCCCGACGCCACCGGCGTGGGCTGGGTCTACCAGTACGTGGTGCTGGCCAAGGACCGCACTCTCGCCGAACTGCGCACCACCCAGGACTGGTATCTGCGCTACCAGCTGGCCAAGGCCGAGGGAGTGGCCGAGGTGGCCGGCGTCGGCGGCTTCGTCCAGCAATACCAGGTGGTGGTCGATCCCCAGCGCCTGCAGGCCTACAACATCCCGCTGGCCAAGATCACCGAGGTCATCCGCAAGAGCAACATCGACGTGGGCGGCCGGGTGGTAGAGCTGGCCGAGACCGAATTCGTGGTGCGTGGCCGCGGCTATCTGCGCGGCATCGCCGATATCGAGCAGTTGGTGCTGAAGTCGGAACGTGGCACCCCGGTGCTGCTGCGCGACGTGGCTCGGGTCGAGCTCGGCCCCGACGAGCGGCGCGGCCTGACCGAACTGAACGGCGAGGGCGAGGTGGTCAGCGGCATCGTGCTGCAACGCTTCGGCCAGAATGCGCTGGACGTCATCGAACGGGTCAAAGCCAAGATCGCCGAGGTTTCCTCCGGCCTGCCCGAAGGCGTCACCATCAAGGCGGTCTATGACCGCTCCGACCTGATCCTGCGGGCCGTCGAGACCCTCAAGCACACCCTGATCGAGGAAAGCCTGATCGTCGCCGCCGTTTGCCTAGTGTTCCTGCTGCATCTGCGTTCGGCCCTGGTGGCCATCATCATGCTGCCGGTGGGCGTGCTGATCGCCGCTATCGTCATGCAGGCCCTGGGCATGACATCGAACATCATGAGCCTGGGCGGTGTCGCCATCGCGGTAGGGGCCATGGTGGACGCCGCCATCGTCATGATCGAGAACGCCCACAAGCATCTGGAGCGCATGAAACCGGGCGACAGCCGGGCCGAGGCCCTGATCGCCGCCGCCATCGAGGTGGGGCCGAGCCTGTTCTTCGGCCTGCTGATCATCACCGTGTCGTTCCTCCCCGTTTTCACCCTGGAGGCCCAGGAGGGACGGCTGTTCAAGCCGCTGGCCTTCACCAAGACCTTTTCCATGGCGGGGGCGGCGCTGCTGTCGGTGACCCTGGTGCCGGTGCTGATGATGCTGTTCATTCGGGGCAAGATCATTCCCGAGCACAGGAATCCCATCAACCGGGCCCTGATCTGGAGCTACCGGCCGATGATCACCGGGGTGATGAAGGCCAAGATCGTCACCATCGCCGTGGCCTTGGCCGCCCTGGCAGCGTCGTGGTACCCGCTGTCCAAACTGGGCAGCGAGTTCATGCCGACGCTCAACGAGGGCACCCTGCTCTACATGCCGACCACCCTGCCCGGCCTGTCCATCACCAAGGCGGCCGAGTTGATCCAGACTCAGGACAAGATCATCAAGAGCTTCCCCGAGGTCGAATCGGTGTGGGGCAAGGCCGGTCGCGCCGGGACCGCCACCGATCCTGCCCCCACCGAGATGTTCGAGACGGTGATCAACCTCAAGCCCGAGGCAGAGTGGCGGCCCGGCCTGACCACCGACAAGCTGATCGCCGAAATGGACAAGGCCTTGCAGATGCCCGGCGTGTCCAACGCCTGGACCATGCCGCTGCGTGCCCGCATCGACATGCTGTCCACCGGCATCCGCACCCCCATCGGCATCAAGGTGTTCGGCAAGGATCTGGACGAGATGGAGAAGATCGCCCGCCAGATCGAGGCGGTGGTGCGCACTGTTCCCGGCACCACCTCGGCTTATGCCGAGCGTATCGGCGGCGGCTTCTACCTCAATATCGAACCCGACCGCGCCCAACTGGCCCGCTACGGCATCACCATCGGCGATTTCCAGGAGGTGATCCTGACCGCGCTCGGCGGCGAGACCGTCACCACCACGGTGGAGGGGCGCGAGCGCTTCTCGGTCAATGTCCGCTATCCCCGCGAGTTCCGCTCCGACCCCCAGGCCATCGCCGACCGGGTGCTGGTGTCGGGCATGGACGGCGCCCAGGTGCCTTTGGGCCAGTTGGCCAAGGTACGGCTGTCCAAGGGCCCCGCTGGCATCCGCACGGAGAACGCCCTGCTGTCGGCCTATATCTACGTCGACATCCGCGACCGCGATATCGGCGGCTATGTGGCCGATGCCAGGAAGGCGGTGGCCGAGTCGGTCAAGATGCCGCCCGGTTACTTCGTCACCTGGTCGGGCCAGTTCGAGTACATGGAACGCGCCATCGAGAAGCTGAAGATCGTGGTACCGCTGACCATCGCCATCATCTTCCTGCTGCTCTACCTCAACTTCAAGCGGGTGACCGAGACCCTGATCGTCATGCTGTCGCTGCCCTTCGCCCTGGTGGGCGGGCTGTGGCTGCAATGGGTTCTGGGATACAACATGAGCGTGGCTGTGGCGGTGGGCTACATCGCCCTGGCTGGCGTCGCCGCCGAAACCGGCGTGGTGATGCTGATCTATCTCGACCACGCCCTGAACGAATTGAAGGCCAAACGCGTCGCCGAGGGGCTGCCCTTCACCCGTGCCGATCTCTACGAAGCCATCATGGAGGGCGCGGTGGAGCGGGTGCGGCCTAAGATGATGACGGTGGTGGCGATCATGGCCGGTCTGCTGCCCATCATGTGGAGTACCGGCACCGGCTCGGAGGTGATGCGCCGCATCGCCATGCCCATGGTCGGCGGCATGGTGTCGTCCACCATCCTCACCCTGATCGTCATCCCGGCCATCTACGGCCTGATCAAGCAGCGGGGTCTGCCGAACCGAAAGGAAGAGGCTCATGAATAGGCGCTCCATCACTTTTATCGCGGCGGGCCTGTTCACCGCCATCGGCGGGGCCGCCGCTATTGCCCTCTCGACCTTCGACGTATCGGCCCGAACCCGGCATTGGCCGGCGACCACCTGGGCGATCGAGACGATCCGGGACCATTCCATCCGCAACGCCGCCGCTGGCATTGCCGTGCCGGCCGGGCTGGAGGATCGGGTCAGCATCATGGCGGGTGTCGAGCACTACCGTGCCCATTGCGCCGTCTGCCACGGCGCTCCCGGCATCGAGCCGGACGTCATCGCCCGCGGAATGTACCCCGCGCCCCCCGATCTTCGCCATGCGGCGGAGCATCGTGGCCCGGCCGAACTGTTCTGGATCGTCAAGAACGGCATCAAGATGTCGGGTATGCCCGCCTGGGCCGATCACGGTGATGAGGAATTGTGGCCGGTGGTCGCCCTCATGCTGCAACTGCCCAAGATGACGGAGGCGGAGTACGTCAGACTTACGGCTGAGATCGATCAAGCCGCCGGCCATCACCAGCATGACACGGGGGCGATGCCTACCCCCGCCGCCATACCGGTGGCGGAAGCAGCCGCGCCGACACACAAGCATGATGGTCATTCCCACTCCCATGGCCATCACTGACGACGCAAACGGGTGAAGCTGACGAGGACAACATGACGACCGGCCGGCTGCGAGGATTGAGGCGCAAGATCGTCGGCCTGATCGGGCTGGGCGGCATCGTCCTGGCCATTCTTGGCGGCGGGATCACCTACATGGTGGAGATGGAGCGGCTCGACAGCTTGGTCGAGCGGTTGGCCCGTGATCAGGCCCTTCACCTCATCCACGCCCTGCGCGGGAGCCAAGGCGCGACCGGAGCGCCCACCCTGGCGACCGGCGGCTTCCTTTACCTCCGGGTCGATGCGGGCGATGGAAGTCCCACCCAGGAAATCCGGCAAGGCGATATGCCCACGTCCGCCCGGCAGCGGCTCGACACCCTGCTGTCCACGGCGGATGTCGAGCATAGCCACCTCAACTTCACCGATGGCGGCCGAACCTACATGCTGCTGTCGTTTCCCCTTGCCGATACCGTCGGCCGGTTCACCGGCCTTTACCGCGTCGAGGAGCCCCTGGCCCGTGAGTTGTTCCGGCAGGTCGTGTGGTCCGTGGCGGGTGTTTTCCTCATCGTCGTCACCTCGACCCTGATCCTCATCCCGCTCATCCTCGGGCTCGAACGACAGGTGCTGCACCATGCCCGCGATGCCATCGAGGCCAATCTCGATGCGCTGGTCACCCTGGGCAGTGCCATCGCCAAGCGCGACAGTGACACCGACGCCCATAACTACCGGGTCACCCTTTATGCCATCCGCCTGGCTGAAAGCATGGGGCTGGGGGCCGAGCGGATTCGCCACCTGATCCGCGGCGCCTTCCTTCACGATGTCGGCAAGATCGCCATTCCCGACCACATCCTGCTCAAGCCCGGCTCGCTGAGTCCCGACGAATTCGAGGTGATGAAAAGTCATGTTCGCCATGGCGTCGATATTGTCGCCCAGTCCCGTTGGCTCGCTCCGGCCGTCGAGATCATCGGCGGCCATCACGAGAAATTCGATGGAAGTGGCTATCCGCAGGGCCTGACAGGGGAGAACATCCCGTTGCTGGCCCGGATCTTCGCCATTGCCGACGTCTTCGACGCCCTGACCTCGATACGGCCCTACAAGCTGGCCTTTCCCCTTGAATTGGCCAGCAACCTTCTGGCGGAGCAGCGCGGGCGGCATTTCGATCCGCAACTGCTGGATCGCTTTCTCGACCGTGCCAATGAGCTTTACGCCCATTACGGCAACGGCACCGACCGGGATATACGCAGGGAACTGGCGGTCGAACTGAAACGCTATTTCGGATGAACCAGACAGGATGAAACCCATGATCCCTCGACGTCTCATTCTCGCCGGTGCTGTCGCTCTGGGCGCTGCCGCCACCTTTGTCGCGTTCCAGCCGTCACCCGTCGCGGCACGCGAGGCCGTCGTTTACAAGAATCCGCAATGTGGCTGCTGCAAGGGCTGGGCGACCTACCTTCAGCGCAATGGCTACAAGGTCACGGTCATCGACGTCGACAACATGGAAGACCTGAAACGGCGCCTTCAGGTGCCCGACAGCCTGCATTCCTGCCACACCGCCAAGATCGATGGCTATGTGGTGGAGGGTCATGTGCCGGTGGAGGCCATCGACAAGTTGCTGACCAAGCGTCCCAGCTTCACAGGGATTGCCTCGCCGGGCATGCCGTCAGGTTCCCCGGGAATGGACGGCCCGAAGGAGGACAATGTCGTCAAGGCTTTCGGCCCCGGTGGGATCAGGGTTTTCGGGATATATTGATCCTCAGGCTGGCTTTACAAATCTTTACACGCGCTGTCGTCTGCCATTTACGTACAGGTGGTCCAATAGGTGTGTCGCGGGAAGCAGGGGCCCCACAGGGGGGCAACGCCCCGCCCACCGAGGAGACTAAAATGAAGAAGCTCATGATCGCCGCCGCCGTCCTCGCCGCCATCGCGGTCGCGCCGGCCTTCGCCCAGACCAAGTCGGAACCGCTGGACCCTCACACCTTTCCGTCGGGTGGTGACCACCAGATGAACAACGACACCAAGCCGGCCTATGGCGCCAAGAATATCCCGGTCGATACCCATTCCCAGATCATGACGGGTCCAGAGCATCAGATGGGGCCGCAGACGAAGCCGGCCCACGATGCCAAGAACGTCCCGCTGGATCCCCATACCCTTCCGTCGGGCGGGGATCACCAGATGCCCGTCACGCCGCCCGCCAAGAAGTAGGGACCGCGATTATCCGGTAATGGATGGGGCCGGACTTCACGGGCCGGCCCCATCTCTCGATCGGAACTTACAAAACTTTACAATTCAGGTCGTTGACGATGTCCGAAGCCCTGTTCCAATGGGGCAGTCGCAGGACGCGACGGAAATCGAGAAGGAGATTGACCATGAAGACCCTGTTCGCCGTTGCCGCCGTTACCCTGATGGCCATCGCCGCGACGTCCGCTTCCGCCGCCCCGGCTTGCGAAGGCCAAGTTGCGGAAATGCAGGCCGCCTGGAAGGCCGTGCCGCATCCCTACAGCAAGCTGGCCGAAAAGAAGACCCGAGCCGATCACGACCACAACGCCATGTCCGAAACCTATATGAACGGGCAGATGCGTCAGGCCGAGTCGCTGTGCAAGGGCGGCAATGACCACGAGGCGATGCTGCGGCTCGATGTGGTCCGTGCCTGGCTGAAGCTCCCCGAGATCACCCATCCGACCGAGCACAATTACCAGCCGAAGTAAGTCCAGTGAAGCGGCGTCATCACCCCCGACGCCGCTTCGGGGCGAGAACGGTCATCGGCGCCGACCGTTTTTGCGGGCGAGCGATGATGGTCGGCGCTCCCCCCTCGCCGAGCCATCATCGCCTCTCCACACTCCGCAACACTGACCCCAGAAAGCGCCTAATGTCCAAGAAGCTCACCATCCTGATCGTCGCAGTACTGGCGCTTGCCGCCTGTGAGCCCACGGGGCGCTACCGCAACGCCGATTCCGAGCGCTCCCCATCCTACGGCGGTACCGGTCATTCGCATTAGGGCGGGATAAAAGAGGGAATATCGGGCTGCGCACACCCTCGACGGCCCGATGGGGGCGATGGTGGCGGGGCTTTCCCCCGACTGAACCCACCATCGTCTTCCTCCTCAGGCGGATGTTTACAAAAGTTTACAATCGCCGACATCAGCCATTTACATGGCGATGCTGTGATGGTGGCACCCCAGGGAGGGAGGCCACCATGGAAACGACCGGCACTGAATCGTCGAAGGGCTTGGAGGGCTAAGGACATGCTCGACCAGCTCACGATCTTCAAGATGGCGCGGGCGCGCATGGACTGGGCCGCCCAACGACAAGAGGTGCTGGCCGGGAATGTGGCCAACGCCAACACCCCACGCTATCTGCCAAGGGACGTCAGGAAATTTGACTTCAAGGAAATGCTGGCCGAGGTTCAGGCACCGCCGCTCGCCACCACCCATTCCCAGCATATCGCCGGTCCAGCCAGTAATCCCCTTGCCGTAGAAACCACGCGCAAGCCTTTCGAGAGCACCCCGAACGGCAACGGTGTGGTGCTGGAGGAGCAGATGGCGAAGATCAGCGACACCAAGGGCGCCCACAACATGGCCGCCGACATCTACCAGAAGAACCTGAAGATGATGCGCCTTGCGCTCGGTCGCACCGGCGTTTGAGGAGGATGGTCATGGACCCCTTGATGAACAGTTCGAAGATCGCTAAATCCGGCCTGAAGGTACAGTCGCAGCGGCTGCGGGTGATTTCCGAGAACCTCGCCAACGCAGATTCCCTGGCCCAGACTCCCGAGGGGCTGCCCTACCAGCGCAAGACGGTAACCTTCAAGAACGAACTCGACCGCGAGATGGGAACCAAACTGGTCAAGGTGGACAAGGTCCGCCCCGATAACGCCGAATTCCAGCGGCGCTATGATCCCAAGCACCCGGCCGCCGACCGCGACGGCTATGTGCTGGCCCCCAACGTCAACCCGCTGATCGAGATGATGGACATGCGCGAGGCCCAGCGCAGCTACGAGGCCAATCTCCAGGTGATCCAGACCTCCCGGACGATGATGGACCGGACGATGGACCTGCTCAAATAGGCCCGGCCAGAGGAGGTTGACATGACGGCATCACGACTCATTCCTGCCCTGGTGATCGCCTTGCTGGCGCCGCCGCTCTCCCTGGGAACGGTACATGCCGGCGAGGTTACCGAGGCCGAAGCCTGCCAGACCCAACTCGATGAACTCGGCGCCAACCTGCGGGGCGCCCCCATGGGAGCAATCGGTCGGCCCGGACAGCCCCCAGTCAAACTCGATAACGGGAAGTGGTATCCGGTCTCCGAGATTGATTCAATTCGGCAGGAGTTGCACCGGGCGGCAAGGCTATGCCGGGAAGGAAAAACGCACGAGGGCCTCAACGAACTGAATCTGGTCCGGCGGCATTTCGACCTTGCCGCCCTGCCGCATCCGGAAAGCCATGGAGTCCAGAAGTAGAGCCCGGGCCCCTCCAGCACGGAGTTGCCGCCATGACACGCACACCGCTCATCGTCACCCGCTCCCTCTCGTTCAACGGTATTGGCGTCGAAGCCGCAACGGCGGCTCTGGCTGCCCTCGGGGGCGGCGCCGATATTGACGCCGAATCCAGAGGAGCACGGCTGATAATCCGCTATGACCTTCGTCGCTTGCGTCTCGACGATATCGAGAAAGCAATAGCGGAAGCCGGGGGGCGGCCCGCCGGAGGCATCTTCGAGAAAGTCCGGCGGAGTTGGATGCGGTTCACCGATGAGAACCGGCTGAACAATGCCGAAGCGCCGTCGCATGGTTGCTGCAACCGGCCCCCGAGGGGGAAATAACTACGACGGTTGGACCGGCAATCGGATTTGCTGGAAGATCATCCGGCGGCAGTCGTCTGGAGGCTTGGCCGAAGCGAACGGTGATCCGCAACATACCGGCCTCCTCCAGTCCGGCCACCGCTCACCGCCGATGTGTGCTGGTCGAACTGACGACCTTCTTGTAGAGCTTCTGGTTGGGTGCCATGGGGAACGGGAAGGAGGCGTCAACCGGTTGGAGCCCATGGCGGCGCAGAAGATCGTCCTCCTTGCCGGCGAACACCACGTTGCGACGAAGGTGGGACGGATAGGGGTAATGACCGAACGAGGCGGAGAAGAACAGCAGCCCATCCTTCTTCAGCAGGGCCGCCATGGCCGCCACCGCCTTCTCGACGTCGAAAATGTGCTCCATCACCTCGGTACAGACGCCGAAGTCGAAGCTTTCCTTAAAGGGATGGGGAAGACTGGACATGGCCACGTCGAGTTCCAGGCACTCGACGTTGGTGACGCCCATACGCCGGTCCTTCCAGCGGGCGAAGTCCAGCATCTTGCTGGAGAAATCAACCAGCAGGCAGCGCCCCGTGCCGGTGGTGGCCATCAGGGTGGTCATCAGACCGGAATTGCCGCCAAAGTCGAAAGCCGCCTTCGGTTTGATGTGGGTGACCGCCCAGAACGGTAGGGCCTGGAGGGCCAGTTGCAGATTATCCGAGATCAATTTTCGGAAGGTGCAGCCCACCGGGAAAGCCAGGCTGTCATAGAAACTCTTCAGGGTATCCGCCGAAAGATCGTCCTCATCGGCCGCCAGATTCTTCCAGCCGGTGTCGAAAATTTCGCCGGTCTGGGCAGCCAGCGTCATCATCTCGGCCGGAGTCGATTTGGCGTAGATGGCGTAGAGCTGCCAGATCAGATCAGGAATGGATGTCCCCTGCGGCGCTCCAACCGCGACGAGCAGTCTGGGTATTGGTCCTGAAAGTGAATGCACCCTCGGGACAGGTCTTCCGGGTTGAGGATCGACATCCTACCGTCATTGCGGTTGATTACCGCCGCATGACGTACATAGGTTTCATCAGCATTTGGGGCGGCCAAGCCCGTAAAGATCAGGTCAATGACATCCGCTTGCGCCACGTATCCCCCCTTGGCATTGGGAAACCATGCCCAAGACCATACAGATTTTGGGAGGAACGATGGTGTAATGAAGTGTAAATATTACCTCTATCCACGGTTACAAAACTTTACATTCCTCCCTTCCGAGCCAAGGGGGCGCGGGCTTATTGCAAATGCGCCGAATGCTTGCATCATAGGGGCGGGGAAAATGCCGGAGATCTGGTGGTGGATCCTATCCGTGAATTGCTGACACGTTGGCGCGACGATCCCGGCGGCACTTATCGCCTGTGGTTCCTGTGGGAGGAGCGGCTGAAGAATTTTCGCTCGATCCGCCGGGGCGTCGCCCAAGTGGTGGCGGAGATCGAGACTGGCACCTTCGGCAATGCTTACAAGGGGTCGTCGCTGGAAACGGCGGTGGGGGCCATCGCAGAGCAGCGGCAGATATTCAAGGGGGCGGATCATGCCTTCCTGTGGAAGCCGAAGCTGCGGATTCCCGACATCTATGAGAACCGGGACAACCAGCTGGCCTTCGCCCGCTGCCTTGCCGCCTGCGCCTGCTGTAGCGGCGAGGATGCGGTGATCGCCGCCATCCGCAGGCTCGATTCTCAGGCCATCAAGGGATTGGGGCCGGCGGTGGCCAATCT
>JACQAD010000196.1 GCA_016195125.1 Magnetospirillum sp. | reverse complement strand
CTCGGCCAGCAGGGCGGCGGTCACCGATTTGGCGGCGGCGGGATTGGCGACCCGCCAGCCGGCGGGCGGATCATCCAGGGCCACGCCCAAGGCCAAATCCCCGGCGGTGGTCAGCGCGGGGGCGACGCTGAGGCTTTGGGCGATGCGCCGGGCCAGGGTATTGGCGCCGTGATGGCCGCCCAGCAGCGGCACCACCGATGAACCATCCACCGCCACGGCCAGGACCGGCGGCTCGGCATGCTTGTCACCCAAGAGCGGCGCCAGGGCGCGGATCAGGATGCCGGCGGCGCAAAGGCCGACGATGGGCGTCCCGGCGGCAAACAGGCCGCGCAGATGGGCGACGGTCTCGGAGAAGACCTCATCGGCCTCCACCCGTCCGGCCAGGCCGTGGATGACGGCGCCGGGCAGGGCCTGCCGAAGGGTGCGGGCGGTTTCCAGGCCGGCGGGGGTGACCACCACCAGGGCAATATTCTTCACAACCATGCCTGTCCTCGCCGATGCACCAGAATCAAGGAAAAATAGGGAAGTCCGGTCACTGTGGCCGGGTCGTGGATAATCTGGCCGGGCAGGCCCACCCGCTCGATCATGCGGGCACTCTCCCACAGACCCTGGCGTTCGAGCACGCGGCGCACCTTGGGCAGGTGGCGCCCGACCTTCATGATCACGGCGGCGTCGGCGGCGGCCAGGGCGGCCTCGATCTCGGCCTCGGAGCGGGTGGCGGGGATCACGGTGAAGCCGTCGTCCCAGGCGCAGAGCGGCGCCTGCAGGGCGGCTCCGGCGGCCATGACCGAGGACACGCCCGGCACCACCTCGACGGCGAAGCGGGGCGACAGCCGCGCGAACAGATAGATGAACGAGCCGAAGAAGAAGGGATCGCCCTCGCACAGCACCGCCACGTCACGCCCGGCCTCCAGATGGAGGACGATCTCGGCGGCGGCCCGGTCATAGGCGGCATTGGTGCCGTCGCGATCCACGGTGAAGCCCATGCGGATGGCGATTTCAGTCTTGCCTTGGGGAATGTGCGGCGCGGCGATGGTGCGGGCCAGTCCGTCGCCTTCCAGGGGAGCCGGCCAGGCCAGCACCGCCACCTCGGTCAGCAACCGCACCGCCTTCAAGGTCAGCAATTCGGAATCGCCGGGGCCGATGCCGATTCCGTACAGAGTGCCGGTCATCGCTTCCACCCCACATACCGGGTGACCGGCATGGCGGGATGCCAGGTGTGAAAGCCGCCGACCCGCCCCAGGCGGGCCACCGACAGGCGGGTCATCTCGCCGCCATGCAGGCCGTGCAGGGCCATCAGGGCGGCCTCGCCCTCCATTGTGACGGCATTGGCCACCAGCCGCCCGCCCCGCGCCAGGGCGGACCAGCAGATATCCAGCAGCCCGGCCTCGGAGATGCCGCCGCCCACGAAGATGGCATCGGGGGCCTCGCGGTCCAGCGGCAGGCAATCGGGGGCGCGGCCCGCGATGATCTCCAGGCCCGGCACGCCCAGCCGGGCGGCGTTGCGGGCGATGCGGGCCAGCCGTTCGTCCTTGGCCTCCATGGCGATGGCGTGGCCGCCGGCGCGCATCCACTCGATGGCCACCGAGCCGCAACCGGCGCCCACATCCCACAGGATCTGACCGGGCAGCGGCGCCAGGGCCGAGAGGGTGACGGCGCGCATTTCGCGCTTGGTCAGCTGGCCGTCATGCTCGAAGGCCTCGTCGGGCAGACCGGGAACGGTGGAAAGCGGGCGGTGACCGGGGAGGATGACGCAGTCCACGGCGATGACGTTGAGGTCGGAGGCGCAGCCTTGGGCATCGGTGAGGCGTTCGGCGGCGCCGCCCAGATTCTCCAGCACGGCGAGGCGGCTGGAGTCGAATCCGTGGGCATGGAGCAATTGTGCGACCTGGAGCGGGCTGGAGCGGTCTTCGGACAGGATCAGCAGCTTGCGGCCCGGCGCCAGATGCAGCGCCAGCGCGTCCACCGGACGGCCGTGGATGGTCAGGCACAGGCAATTCTGCAACGGCCATTTGAGACGGGAGGAGGCCAGGGAGAAGGCGCCGGGATGGGGCAGCACGCTCACCGAATCAGGCCCGAACCACTCGATCAGGGCGGCGGCGGCGCCGAACCACAGGGGCTCGCCGCTGGCCAGCACCACCAGCCGCCTGTCCTTCCGGCTGTCCAGCAGGGCGCGGCTATGGGTGAAGGGCGAGGCCCAGCTCAGACGCTCGGCCTTGCTGTCGGGGATCATGGCCAGATGACGGGCGCCGCCCACCAGGATCTCGGCATTGTCCACGAGGGCGCGGGCGGCGGGCGACAGCCCGTTCAACCCATCCTCGCCGATGCCGATGACGGTGATCATGCCAGCCCCCCGGCCAGGGCGTTGACCGCCGCCGCCGCCATGGCGCTGCCGCCGCGGCGGCCTCGCAGCGCAACATGGGCAAGGCCCGAGGCGATGAGCGCCTCCTTGCTTTCCATGGCGCCGACAAAGCCCACGGCAAAGCCCAGGATCAGGGCGGGCTTGGGGGCGCCACGACGGCGCCGTCGAGATGGGGGTGCCACCTCTCCACCGCCAGGGCCGAGCGGGTGGTGCCGGCCGCCTTGGCGTCCGTGGCGCCGACCTCGTTCAGGGTGCAGATGACCGGGTTGGCGGCGGGCAGATTGCGGCGGATGATGCCGTGGGCCACCATCTCGGCATCCACCAGAATCGGCTTGCCCGCCCGCAGCGCCGCCGACCCGGCCAGCCCGGCGCCCTCGCTCCAGGCCAGCTGGGCAACGATGTCGGTCATGCCGCAGGCATGGATGACGCGCACCGCCAGATCGGCCAGATCGGCGGGCACGCGCTTCAGATCGGCCTCGGCCCTGATGGTGGCGAAGCTCTGGCGGTAGATTTCGGCCGGGTCGGAAATCCAGGCGCTCACAACCGGACCTCAGTCGTGATGGTGGTGGTGATGGTCGTGATGGTGGTCATGGTCATGGTCATGGTGGTGCCCATGGTCGTGATCGGAATCGGTGCCGATGCCGCGCACATGGTGGTGATGCCCGGCCTGAACGGCACCCACCGAGGCCTCGTAGCCCACCACCTGTTCGCGGTATTTGCACAAGGAGCAATTCATGGCGGGCGAGCCGTCCAGGATCTCGGCGACCCGCTCGACGAAGCTGTCGATGACCAGGGGATGGTCGTTGAGATAAGGGGCCTTCAGGAATTCCACACCGGGATGAGCGGCGGCGGCGGCATCGGTCCAGTCGTAGATGCGCTTGACCAGGATGCCGGTGAACAGGAAATAGGGGAAGACGACGACGCGCTTGTAGCCCAGCCTGGTCACCCGCTCCAGGGCCTGATCCACCAGGGGATAGGCGACGCCGGAAAAGGCGATCTCGGCCCATCCGAAGCCCATACCTTCCCACAGCATGCGCGCCACCTTGGCGATGTTGGAATTGGCGTCGGGATCGTTGGTGCCGCGTCCGACCACCAGCAGCAAGGTGTCCTGGCGCTCGATGGCGGCGCTCGATTGGGCCTCGGCCTCCTCGATGCGGGCGCGGGCCGCTTTCAGCAGCTTGGTGTCGATGGCCAGTTCGCGGCCGAAGCCGATGTCCAGGCCGGGATTATCGGCGGCGAAGGAATTGATCTCCCACGGCAGGTCGTTCTTGACGTGGCCGGCGGCGAACAGCATGCCCGGCACCGCCAGGATGCGCGATACGCCCTTGGCCTTGAGAGCGTCGAGGCCGGTCCTGATGATGGGCTTGGCGAATTCGAGAAAGCCCGATTCCACGTGATATTGGGGCAGGCGGTGGGCCAGATGATGGGCCAGCACCCCGAATTCTCGGATGGCATCCACGTCGCGGCTGCCATGGCCGCACAACATCACACCGATCGTCTTCTCGCTCATATCGCTCTGGTCCTTGCCTTCGAGCCGCCCGGCTGGTCCATGCCTCCGGCCGGTTTGAAGGGCGGACTATAGGCGCGGGGGCGGTTTCGATGCCAGCCAAAATCATCCCGGAAAGGATGGCGATGTCCGATCATTGGACGCGGACGGACACGGATGCCGCTACGCGTCACACGGATGGACGCGGATTGTCGAATTGTCCTGTCCGTCCGCGGCGGTGCGTTGGCGCCGCATCCCTGTTCATCCGTGTCAAATGGACCATCATCGCCGTTGACGGACCCCGGGGCGCCGCCCCATCCTGCCGCTCATGTTTCCGCTGTTCATGCAATCCAGCCACGCCCCCGAGGG
>JACQAD010000195.1 GCA_016195125.1 Magnetospirillum sp. | reverse complement strand
GACCTTGATCACCCGAGGGCCGATTCAATCCACCAAGGAACGAGCCCGGCAGATCAAGACCGACAATCCCGATTGGTCCTTGGCTCGGATTGGCAAGGAACTGGGGATTTCAAGGCAGGCGGTTCATAAGCATCTCAAGGGGTTCTCGGCCTGAGAGTGCAAAAGTCCGATTGGCGTGGTTGGTCTTGGCCTGTATGGTTGCCGAGGTTACCCAATGGTTACAGGAAGGCTTCATGCGCCGGATCGCCCTTGTCCTCACCGCCGCCATGCTGACCGGCGCTCCCGCCCACGCCCAGTTGATGGACATTCTGACCGCGCCCAAGACCCTGATCGACCGCGCCATCGAAGCTCGCTCGGCCTCGGACATCGCCAAGGACAACGTCATCGTCGCCAAGGTGAACGGCTATATGGGCAAGGAGGTCACCATCAAGGCCTCTACCGAGATCTATGAACAGCGCCTGCTGGTCACTGGCCTGTTCGACGACAAGGCCACCTATGACCAGTTCCAAAGGGATGTCCGCAGCGTCGAAGGCGTCAAGAAGCTGTACTGGCACGTCACCTACCTGCCCAAGAATGACCCCAGGCGCCAATCTCTTCCCGCCTGGGCCGACACCATTGCCATGGGAGCCAAGGCCCAGGGGCGTCTGATCGGAACCAAAGGTGTCGCCGACGTCAATTTCCGTACCACCGTGGATATTCCCACGGCACTCTCTATGTCATCGGCCGCGCCCGGTCACAGGAGGAGGCCAACAAGGCGGTGGCGCGCCTCAAGGACGGCGAGGGCATCAAGAAAGTTGTCAATTATATCGATGTCAGGCCCTAAACCATGAATCAGCCCCAGAATCCCCGTAAGCCCGGATTGCCGCGTCATGTCGTCGGCGCCATCTGGGCTCTGGCGGGCTTTGTCGTCGGCATTACACTGTTATTGGTCCTGCCCCAGAAATTCGGGGTTCCCCCCAAGCTGACCGGCTTTATCAGCCTGGGAATCTGGCTGGGCTCCACCTGGGTGTTCTGGAGCGGCGGCACTCCGCCACCGACCAGGCCGCCGGAAGAAGGATGAGCGCCATGCGCGGCCACGCCTGGACTTCCATCATGCCCGGCGTGTTCGTGCTGCTGTGGAGCACCGGCTTCATCGGCGCCAAGTTCGGCCTGCCTTATGCCGAGCCCTTCACCTTCCTGGTGCTGCGCTTCGCTATCGTCATCATTCTGCTGGGGCTGGCGGTGGTGGCGACCAAGGCCGATTGGCCCCACGATTCCAGGCTTTGGGTGCATCTGGCCATTTCGGGCCTGCTGGTTCACGCCATCTATCTGGGCGGCGTGTTCGGCGCCATCCGCCATGGCGTCCCATCGGGGCTGGTGGCGCTGGTGGCCGGCGTGCAGCCATTGCTGACCGCCGCCGTGGTCGGTCCCATGCTGGGAGAAAAGGTGGGGGGGCGGCAATGGCTGGGCCTCGGACTGGGCCTGGTCGGGGTGTCCATGGTGTTGTCCACCCGGCTTGCCGGCATATCCTTCGACGGCTTCGGCTGGGATGGCATGAGCTTCGCCATCGCCGCCTTGTTCGCCATTACCGGGGGCACGCTCTATCAGAAGCGCTTTTGCACGGGGATGGATTTACGCACCGGCACCTTGATTCAGTATCTGGCGGCCCTGGCGGCCCTTCTGCCGGTCGCCATGATGACCGAGACCATGGAAATCCGGTGGAGCCTGCCCTTTATCCTGGCCCTGGGCTGGCTTGTTCTGGTGTTGTCACTGGGGGCGATCAGCCTGCTGATGACCCTCATTCGCCTGGGCGAGGCCGCCAAGGTGGCCAGCTTCTTCTATCTGGTGCCGCCGGTGACGGCCATTTTGGCCTTTGTCCTGTTCGACGAGATGCTGACGCCCCTGGCCCTGGCCGGGATGGCGGCCACGGCCGTGGGTGTCGCCCTGGTGGTCAGGAAATAGCCGTTCAGGAACGGTGAATGGCAAAGGGGGCCGAGGCCTGGCAGACCGGCATCATCTCGATACGGTTGATGTTGACGTGGGCGGGCAGGGACGCCGACCAGAACACCGCCTCGGCGATGTCTTCTGATGTCAGGGGCGTGGTGCCTTCATAGACCTTGGCGGCCTTCTCGGCATCACCATGAAAGCGCACCTGGGAAAACTCGCTGCCGCCGCATAGTCCAGGCTCGATATTGGTGACCCGAACCTTGGTCTTGACCAGATCGGCGATCAGGTTCAGCGAGAATTGACTGATTGCGGCCTTGGTGGCCCCGTACATATTGCCGCCGGGATAGGGATAGGTACCGGCCACCGAACTGATATTGACGATATGGCCGCGATCGCGGGCGACCATGCCGGGCAGAACCGCCCTTGTCATATACATCAATCCCTTGAGATTGGTGTCGATCATGGTTTCCCAATCGTCGAGATCAGCGTTCTGGGCCGGTTCCAGTCCCAAGGCGAGGCCGGCATTGTTGACCAGGACGTCGATATGGCGAAACGCGGGCGGCAGGGCGTCCATAAAGGCGGCGACATCGGCGCGGCCGCGCACGTCGAGGGTCGCGGCGTGCACCGGGCTCTTAAGCTCGGCCGTCAGAGCCTCCAGGCGCTCGGCCCGACGGCCGCAGATGATCAGACTGGCACCGGCGGCGGCGAAGCGCCGGGCGATGGCGGCACCGAAACCGGCGGTGGCTCCGGTCACCAGGATGGTACGGCCTGTCCACATTCTATTTCTGCTCCGAGACGCGGGGGGCGAGGGGGCGTTCTGGATCGGGATCGCGGATCATCACCAGATGGGGCATGGGGGCCAGCGGGTTCTCGATCTTCCAGACATAGACCCGCGCCTTGCCGAACTGGCGGATTTCGGTGGCGTTGTTCTCCACCACATTGGCATCGGTGGTAATGCGGAATTCGCCCTCCATGCCCAGGCCCAGCTCGGCCAGGATCTGGGCATCCGAGGGCTTCATGGCATTGGCATTGACGACGATGGCGCCGTTTTCCAGAGATCGCATGGAAATCATGCGGGCGTCGCGACGGATCAGCGAGGTCAGCTGGACCCTTTCGAGCCGACCGACCCGTTCGTATTCCACGGCGAAGCGGCCCTTGCCCTTGGCTTCGACCTTGCGGAAGGCGATGTCGCGGATCAGGTCGCGCCGGATATTCTCTTGGCGCTCCGCCTCATCCTCGGGCTTGATCTTGTTCTTGCGGTAATCGTCAAGAATTGGGGCGTACATGATGTCGCCCTTGAAGGTCAGGGAATAATCGCCATAGCGCGACAGCCGCAGTTCGCTCTTGAACTTGTCGGGAATATAGCAAGACGACAGCACCAGCAGCGCCGCCAGCATTCCGAACCGTTTCAGCCAGTCACGAGCCACCAATTCCTCCGGACTTTTCCAAGCCCTTGGCAGCCTGCCACAGAGCCTCCATCTCGTCGAGCGTAGCTTCGGCCGGTGAGCGCCCCTGAGCCTTCAATTGAGTTTCGATGTGGCCGAACCGGCGCTCGAATTTGGCATTGGCGCGCTTCAAGGCCCGTTCCGGGTCGATCTCCAGCTTGCGAGCCAGATTGACGCAGACGAACAAGACGTCACCCATCTCGTCTTCCAGGCGGTCATGGGGCGCGTCGGCCTCGATCTCGGCGGCGATTTCGCGGGATTCCTCGGCCAGCTTGTCGAGGATGGTGATGGGCTTATCCCAGTCGAAGCCCACCCGCGCCGCGCGCTTTTGCAATTTCAACGCCCTGGTCATGGGGGGCAGGGTGCGGGCCACTCCATCGAGGATTCCGGCTTCTCCTGCCTCGGCCCGGGCGGCCCTTTCGCGGGCTTTTGTTTCCTCCCAGGCCTCCACCTGTCCGGCACTATCCCGGCCGTCGTTTTCCACAAAGACGTGGGGATGACGGCGGATCATCTTGTCGGCGATGGCGGCGGCGATGGCATCGAAATCGAAGTCGCCATTCTCCTGGGCCATTTGGGCGTAGAACACCACCTGGAACAACAGATCGCCCAATTCGTCCTTGAGCTGAGGCATGTCGCCATGATCGATGGCCTCGGCCACCTCATAGGCTTCCTCGATGGTGTAGGGCGCGATGGTGGCGAAGGTCTGTTCCAGATCCCACGGGCAGCCGCCCTGGGGCGAGCGCAGGCGGGCCATGATCTCCAGCAGGCGGTCGATGGGGCGCCTGTCGTTCATGGCGCCGTCTTGGCGTCGGCGGCGAAATCGGCGCCCTTGCCCCAGGGATCGTCCACCATCAGAAGCGGGCAATGGAGGGTATAGGTGGCGGTAATCTCGTCATAGGGGACGTCGTAGAAGCTGCCACGCTCTTCCACATATTCCATATGACGGCGGTCCTGCTTATCGAACGGGTGGAAGACCGAATCGGTTTTTCCATCCCATTCAAGGGGATGGACGCCGAACTTCTCGCATAGAGCCAGATTGAAGGCGGGGGTGGCCTTGACCCATTGATCCGCGGCCATGATCTCGGCGAAGGAATGCCAGCGGAAGATATCGCTGCCATTTTTTTCAATTAGCTTGGGAGTGGCCAGATGGTTGCGCACATCGGCGAATCCCAATCGGGCTGGAATTCCCAGAGCACGGGCGCAAGCCGCCAGCAACGCCGCCTTGGGGATGCAAAAGCCACTTCCCAAGGCCAAAATGTGGCTGGCCGAATAGGTTTCCGGGGCGTTGAAACGCACATAAGGATCATAGATAACCTGGTCGCGAACGGCGTAATAAAGGCGGATCGCCGCGTCCAGGCGGCTGGTCGCACCGATCGCGGCGGCCTTGGCGAAGGCGATGATGGCCGGATCATCGCTTTGGACGAAGCGGGCCGGCTGTAGGGAGCGAGGATCAACCTGCATGGTACTTTTGAACCCTGACTGATAACGGCGCCGGTCAAGCATAAGGGGGGCGCAAGCCGGGCGCTAGCCCTTGGGCGGAATGTTGCAGCACTGGTGCACGATCCTGGCCTGATCCAGTCGATTGTCGTCCTTGAAAGCCAACCAGCTCCGGCGCCATCGGGCCATCAGCGCATTCGAGAGAGGGTGGCCCACGGAATCCAGCCAGGCCTCGATCCTTGGCAGGGTTATGCGTTCCAGATCGTAGGCAAAGCTGATCTTGCGACCATCCAGATCAAGGCTTACTTCGCTCATTCCATCTGGAACACCCAACGATACCAATGAGTTGGCCGCGCATGGCCTTGCCAGGGGCAGGGTGGCTCGGCGGTTCAGCGACGGCTTGATCGACATGGTCGCCCCATGAAGGATATATGGAAATGTCGCATAATGTATATTATGGCGACGAAGATGTGAGGCTCAGAAGGCCTCGAGGACGAGACCATCATAGGCCGGTCGCACCTGGGCCGGAAGAGCCTGGCAGACGGCCTCGTAATCCAGGCGCGATCCCATATGAGTGATGATGGCTCGCCGTGGATTGATCCGCTTGATCCATTCCAGCGCCTTGCCGATATGGGCATGGGTCTGGTGTGGATAATCCACCAGAC
Organism: Magnetospirillum sp.; assembly: GCA_016195125.1. GTDB lineage: Bacteria > Pseudomonadota > Alphaproteobacteria > Rhodospirillales > Magnetospirillaceae > Phaeospirillum. The sequence continues at coordinate 2,137 of JACQAD010000195.1, read as the reverse complement.
AGCCGATGATCCAGGTATGAATTCCGGCCAGGACGGTGAAGGATTCCTCGGGCATGTTCACAACGTCGGTGCTATAGGCGATCGGCCCGAAGCGTAAGCCAAGGGTACGGGAATAGCCGTGGTCCTGATCGAAGGGCGTGACGGCAATATCAGCGATCTGGAACGGTCCGTTGATCGCATGGGCGGTCAGCATGGGCCGATAGATGAATTCACCGATCTCTTCCAGGGGCTCGAACGCATAGGGAAATCTGGTTTTCGCCGTCTCCAGGGTCTTGGCATCGCCCCAAACCGGCAACCATGACCGTGTCGTCCGATTGATTTCACGCAAGTCATCAATACCGTGAAGATGATCGGCGTGATCATGGGTGTAGACCACCGCATCGACGGATCGGATTTGATTGTCCAACAATTGGTCCCGCAGATCAGGCGTGGTATCCACTAGGATACGGGTATCGCCCTGCTCCACCAGGATGGACGAGCGCCGCCGCCGGTTGCGGGCATTGTCGGGATCACAGGCGCCCCAGCCCCCGGAAATGGTCGGAACGCCGGCGGCGCCGCCACAGCCGAGGATGGTGACTTTCATGGGCGGGCCACCTTGGTGAACAGATTATGGAAATTGTCGGTGGTGGCGGTTTCCAGTTCGGCCATGGCCACGCCCTTGACCTCGGCCAGTCTGGCGGCGGTATGCGCCACATAGGCGGGCTCGTTACGCTTACCGCGAAAAGGAATCGGCGCCAGATAGGGCGCATCCGTTTCCACCAGCAACCGGTCCAGCGGCACCTCGGCCAAAGCTTGGCGCAATGGCTCGGCGGTCTTGAAGGTCATGATGCCGGAGGCTGAGATATAAAGCCCCAATTTAATAGCGATTTCAGCGAATTGTGGTCCAGAGCTGAAGCAATGGACCAGTCCGGTGAAGGCCCCCTTCCCCATCTCCTCGGCCAGAATAGCGCCAGTGTCTTCATCGGCGTCGCGGGTATGGACGATCACCGGCAGTTTTCCCCGCCGCGCGGCTTCGATGTGGATGCGGAACGAGTCCCTCTGACGGTCACGCGGGCTTTTGTCGTAGTAGTAATCCAACCCGGTCTCGCCAAAGCCGACAACCTTGGGATGTTCGGCCAGACGCAGCAGCGTTTCCACATCGGCGGCAGGCTCGGTCCCGGCCTCATGCGGATGAATGCCGACCGTGCACCAGACGTTGTCGAAGCGCTCGGCCACCCGCACCACCTGATCATAGCGGGTGATATGGGTGCCGATGGTGAGCAGCACCCCTACTCCGCTGGCGGCGGCCCGCCCGACCACGCCGTCGAGATCGTCGGCGAAATCGGGGAAGTCCAGATGGCAATGGCTATCGACCAGCATGTCAGGTCGCCTTTGGTTCTTCCACGAAACGCGGAAACACCCCCTGGGGCGCCGGCAGAACCAATCCGGCCTTGAGGGCATGGTCGGGACCGCAGAAGGCGAAGCTGCGCTCGGTCTCGGGCACCACCAGCTGATCGAGGATGCGGGAAGACGATTCCGGCATGAACGGCTGGGTCAGCAGCGCCAGCGAGCGGATGGTCTCCGCCAGAACCCAAAGCACCGTTCCCATGCGGGCCGGATCGGTCTTCTTCAGCGCCCAGGGGGCCTGCTTATCCACATAGGCATTGCCGGCGCGAACCACCACCCAGATGGCCTCGATGGCCTCGTGATAGAGCTGGCGGTCCATGGCCTCACGAACCTTGGCCAACATGCCGTAAGCGGCGCCCAGCATGTCCTTGTCGTCATCGGTATCGGGCGCGTGCTCCGGGGTCACGCCGCCGCAATTCTTGCCGATCATGGACAGCGAGCGCTGGACCAGATTGCCGTAATCATTGGCCAGTTCGCTGTTCATGCGGCCCATCATGGCACGGTGGCTGAAATCGCCATCATTGCCGAAGGGCACTTCGCGCAGCAGGAAATAGCGAACCTGATCCAGGCCATAGGTCTCGATCAGGCTCAGCGGGTCAATGACGTTGCCCACCGATTTGGAGATCTTCTGTCCCTCATTGGTCCACCAGCCATGGGCGAAGACCCGCTTGGGCGGCGCCAGATCGGCGGCCATCAGGAAGGCCGGCCAGTAAACGGCATGGAATCGGACGATGTCCTTGCCGACCATGTG
>JACQAD010000121.1 GCA_016195125.1 Magnetospirillum sp. | reverse complement strand
GCCGAGGCCGGGTCCAAGGCCGGCATCCTCGGCAAGCTGGAATTCTTCAACCCCCTGGCCTCGGTCAAGGACCGCATCGGTTTCGCCATGATCGAGGCCGCCGAGCTTTCGGGCGCCTTGAAGCCGGGCGGCACCATCGTGGAGCCGACCTCCGGCAATACGGGCATCGCCCTGGCCTTCGTGGCCGCCGCGCGAGGCTACAAGCTGATCCTGTGCATGCCGGAAAGCATGTCGCTGGAGCGCCGCAAGATGCTGCAGCTGCTGGGCGCCGAGATCGTCCTGACCCCGGCCTCCAAGGGTATGACCGGCGCCGTGCGCCAGGCCGAGGAATTGCTGGCCGCCACCCCAGGCGCCATCATGCCGCAGCAGTTCAAGAACGAGGCCAACCCGGCCATTCACGAACGCACCACCGCCGAGGAAATCTGGAACGACACCGCCGGCAAGGTCGACATCATCGTTTCGGGCGTCGGCACCGGCGGCACCATTTCCGGCATCGGCCATGTGCTGAAGAAGCGCAAGCCCGGTCTCAAGATGGTGGCGGTCGAGCCCGAGGACAGCCCGGTCCTCTCCGGCGGCGCTCCCGGCCCCCACAAGATCCAGGGCATCGGCGCCGGTTTCGTGCCCGACATCCTGGACAAGGGCGTCATCGACGAAATCCTGCAGATCGGCAACGAGACCGCCCTGGCCACCGCCCGCAAGGCGGCCAAGCTGGAAGGCATTCCGGTGGGCATCTCTTCGGGTGCCGCCATCGCCGCCGCGCTGGAATTGGGCTCGCGGCCCGAGAATGCCGGCAAGGTGATCGTCGCCATCATCCCCAGCTTCGCCGAGCGCTATCTCTCCACCGCCCTGTTCGATCAGGTCTAAGGGCCCCTCGATGGACTTCACCGAGGAGCAGATCCACCGCTATGCCCGTCACATCATCCTGCCGGAGGTGGGCGGCATCGGACAGGCCAAGCTCCTCGGGTCTTCCGCCCTGGTGATCGGCGCCGGCGGGTTGGGCTCGCCGGTGATCCTCTATCTGGCCGCCGCCGGATTGGGGACCATCGGGGTGATCGACGACGACGATGTCGAATTGTCCAACCTGCAGCGCCAGATCATCCACCGTACCTCCGGCCTGGGGCTGTCCAAGGTGGAAAGCGCCGCCAGGGCGGTCGCCGACATCAATCCCGACGTCAAGCTGGTGCCCATCCGGGCGCCTCGGCCGCCATCCTACGCTTTGACGGGCAATTGGCCACCTATAAGCCCGGTGGCCCCTGCTATCGCTGCATCTACCGCGAGGCGCCGCCGGAAGGCCATATCCCCACCTGTTCCAGCGCCGGGGTGCTGGGCGCCATCGCCGGCACCATGGGCGCCATGCAGGCCACGGAAGTGGTCAAGGAAGTGCTGGGCATCGGCGAGTCGCTGTCGGGCAAGCTGGTGATCTACGACGCCCTGTCGGTCAGTTTCAGGACCGTGCGGGTGCCGCGCGATCCGGGCTGCCCGTTGTGCGGCGACCATCCCTCCATCACCGATCTCTCCGGCCATGGGAGCACGGCCAATGTCTGCGGCTGAGGGCCGAAGCGGTCCGGACAAGCTGTCCATCGTGGTCTTTTCCGGCGAATTCGACCGCATCCACTACGCCTTGGTGATGGCGGCGGCGGCGGTGGCCTCCAACACGCCATGCACCTTGTTCTTCACCATGTGGGCGGGGCGCGCCCTGGAGGCGCCAATGGCCGACGGCACGCCGGCCTGGACCCGTCTCAAGGCCGGCGACGGCACCAATGCCGGGGAGATGGACGACGGCTTCAAGGCCAAGGGCGTCGGCAGCTTCGAGGAATTGCTGGAGGCCTGCGTGGCCCTGGGCGTCACAATCATGGTCTGCGAGATGGGCCTGAAGGCCCTGGGCATGGACCCCGACGGATTGCGCGCCGACGTGCCGGTGGCCAAGGGCGGGGTGGTCACCTTCCTGGCCGATGCCTCCAAGACCGGCGCTATGGTGTTCGTATAGTCTTTGAACCGTCATGGTTCGGAACCGGGGCGCTTGGCTAAAATCCCCTCGCCACTGGTTCGGGGATTCGCCGATGAACACCAAGATTGTTGCCGCCGCCCTGTCGCTGGGAATTGCCGCCATGCCCGCGCTGGCCGCCGAGGGCACCAGGTCGCCGCTGCCGGTGGCCAAGGTCGCGTTCACTCCGACCCCGGCCCCGGCCAATGAGCTGGACATGGCAATCGGCTATTCCCGGTCGTCGGCGATCCTCACCCTGGCGGACGGATCTACCGTCACGGTGCCGTTCAGCCCCGATGTCATATGGCGCAGCGGCGACATGGTCGGCGGCCGGCAGACCGGGCTGATCACCGATGCCAAGGGGCGGCCGCTGCTGCGCTCGGCGCCGGACAAGAACGGCCGGGTGGCCAAGGGGCCGTTTATCTCTCCCGGCCAGGATTCCAATTCCCTGCTGACGGGGGCCGACGGCAAGCTCTATCTGGTCACTCATCTGGAATATGTGGCCGAGGCCCCGGACAGCGAGGCCGGCAAGCCCGAAATCAACACCTATGGGCTGTTGCCGGCCATGATGCAGGTCACCGAGCTGGCCCGCGATCCGGTGACCGGCAGCCTGCGGGCGGTCAAGGCCAGCGCGGTGGATGCCAGGGCCATCGGCGGCATCTGGATTCCCTGCAACGGCTCGACCACGCCGTGGAATACCCATCTGGGCAGCGAGGAATACGAGCCCAACGCCGCCTATTACGAGACCCGCCCGCTGGAGCCGATGAACCTCTACCTCGGCACGCCAGGCAAGACCGCCGGCCAGGGCGGGGCCAATCCCTATGCCTACGGCTATCCCATCGAGATCTCCATCGGCCGTGGCGGCAAGGCCCGCGCCGTCAAGCACCACGCCATGGGCCGCCTTGCCCTCGAGATGTTCGTGATGATGCCCGACAACCGGACCGCCTATGCCGGTGACGACGGTCGCGACACCATGCTGCTGATGTTCATCGCCGACAAGGCGGGGGATCTGTCCGCCGGAACCATCTACGGGGCGCGCTGGGACCAGATTTCCGGCGATAACGGCGGCTCCGCCGACTTGGCCTGGATCAGGCTGGGCCATGCGCGCGAGTCCGAGATCAAGGCTCTGATCGACAAGCGGGTCCGCTTCTCCGACATCTTTGAGAGCGCCTCGCCCGAGGCGGTCAAGGCCGATCCGGCCCGCCATGCCGGGTTCAAGCCGGTTTATGTCTATCCCGGCTATGATCTGGATGGCGGCAAGCAGACGCTGGACTATCTCCGCGTCAGGCCGGGCATGGAGCAGGCCGCCGCCTTCCTGGAGACGCGGCGCTATGCCGCCCTGATGGGGGCCACGACCGAATTCACCAAGATGGAGGGCCAGGCCCTCGATCCCCAGGGTAAGACCCTGTTCACCGCCATGTCCTATATCGAGCAGGGCATGCTCGACGGCCGGAACGGCGTCCGCCCGGTGGATCATGTGCGGCTGACCGGAGATGCCGCCGATCTGGATTGCGGCGCCGTCTACGCCACCTCCCTGGGAGGGGGGCGCAAGGATGCCGGCGGTCAGGCCATTGCCAGCGAATGGGTGGGGGGCCGCTCCCAAGCCCTGGTGCTGGGAGGCAGGAAGCCCAAGGACCAGACCCTCTATGGCGCTTTGGACAAATGCGACACCGACAAGGTGGCCAATCCCGACAACCTGTCTTTTTCCAGCGCCATGCGGACCTTGTTCATCGGCGAGGATTCGGGAAATCACCTCAACAACTTCGTCTGGGCCTATTCCCTGGATGACGGCGCCCTGACGCGGCTGTATTCGGCGGCGGCGGGAGCCGAGAATACCGGCCTTCGGGTCTTGGACGACGTGGCGGGATCGGCCTATGTGCTGGGCAATGTCCAGCATCCCGGCGCCGAGGAAGACCTCAACAAAAAGCAATATGCGGGGATCAAGGACCGCATGCGCACCATGGTCGATCGTCGCGGTTCGGTGGGGGTTCTGGCGGTGCTGCCGGCCATGAGGCGTGCGTTACCCTCTGTTACCAAGCCCTAACCACGGCGACATGCGACGGTTACCGCGGCCTCTTATAACGGCGTCATCGAGCTCCACCCCCAAGCAGGTGACATCATGACGTCGTTTCCCCGCCTTACCGCCACCCTGGCCGTGATCATCGGCCTTGCCGGAACAATCGGTGCCGTTGTTGCCGCCGAACAGCCCGTTCCGCGCGGCCCCGAGCGCATGGCCCGCCATTGCGGCGACATGGGCGAGCGCTTCCAGGCGCGTCTGGCCTATTCCGAGGTCAAGCTCAAGCTGACCGAGGCCCAGAAGGCCGAGTTCAAGCAATTGGCCGAGACCATGAAGGCTTCGTCCGAACCCATGCGCAAGCTGTGCGAGGAAAAATCGGCCAAGGCCGAGGCCGCGACCCTGCCCGAGCGTCTGACCCGCATGCAGGCCTATACCGAGGCCCGCGCCGAGTCCATGCGCAAGCTGGTGCCGGTCATGGCCCAGTTCTACACCAGCCTCTCTCCCGAGCAGCAGAAGGTGGCCGATGAATTGCTGGCCCCGCCCGGACGGGGCGAGCGCGGCATGCGACATGACCGTCCGGCGACCATGCGCCACTAAGGATAGGCAGAAAAAAAGCCCCCCGGAGCGTCGCTTCGGGGGGCTTTACGTTTCGTCGGATCAGAACATCGACGCCAGGACGCGATCCGGCGGCTGGTGGCCGTCGGCGAAGGTCTTGATGTTGATCAGCACCTTTTCGCCCATGTCGATGCGGCTTTCGATGGTGGCCGAGCCCAGATGGGGCAACAGCACCACGTTGTCCATCGCCAGCAGCTTGGGGTTGACCGCCGGTTCGTGCTCGAACACGTCCAGACCGGCACCAGCCAGATCGCCACGGATCAGCATGCGGGTCAGAGCGTTTTCATCGACGATCTCGCCGCGTGCCGTGTTGACCACATAGGCGTGCTTGGGCAGCAGTTCCAGACGACGGGCCGACAGCAGGTGGAAGGTAGCCGGGGTGTGCGGGCAATGGACGGTCACCACGTCCATGCGGGCCAGCATCTGGTCCAGGCTTTCCCAATAGGTGGCTTCCAGCTCGGTCTCGATATCGGGATGGACGCGCTTCCTGTTGTGGTAGTGGATGGACATGCCGAAGGCCTTGGCGCGCTTGGCCACCGCCTGGCCGATGCGACCCATGCCGATGATGCCCAGACGCTTGCCCCAAATGCGATGGCCGAGCATGAAGGTCGGGCTCCAGCCCTTCCAGTCGCCGGAGCGGATCAGGCGCTCGCCCTCGGCGATGCGGCGCGGCACCGACAGGATCAGCGCCATGGCCATATCGGCGGTATCCTCGGTCAGCACGCCGGGGGTGTTGGTGATGGTGATGCCCCGCTGGCGGGCGGTGGCCAGATCGATATGATCGACGCCGGTGCCGAAACTGGCGATCAACTTCAGATTGGGACCAGCCTGGGACAGCACGCCGGCGTCGATACGATCGGTGACGGTGGGCACCAGCACGTCGGCAATCTTGACGGCCTCGATCAGCTCGGCCTTGGTCATGGGATGATCGTCGACGTTCAATCGGGTGTCGAACAGCTCCATCATCCGGGTTTCGATGGCGTCCGGCAGCTTGCGGCTGACCACGACGACAGGCTTCTTGTGCGGCATTTCCTCACTCCTCCCGGAACTCTTCCCCATCGACCTAGCAACTCGAGGCCCCCTTGTCCAGAGCCCAGTTGGACCTTCTTTAAAGTCGCCGGCCAAGGCCGCCTTGACCGGGTGCGGCAGCCCGACCCTATAATACCGGCCGGAGGGACGATGAACGTCGGTTGTTGGGGAATAAGTGGGATGCGCAAATGGCGGGCCGCCTTGGTTCTGGCCGTGCTGATCCTGCTTGGGGCCGGCCCGGCCCTGGCGGGTGAGGCCAGCGGCCTGCCCTTGCCCCGCTTCGTCTCGCTGCGCTCCGACGAGGTCAATGTGCGCGCCGGCCCCGGCCAGCGCTATCCCATCGACTGGATCTATTCCCGCAAGGATCTGCCCGTCGAGGTCATCGCCGAGTTCGAGGCCTGGCGCAAGATCCGCGACTGGCAGGGTACCGAGGGTTGGGTCCATCAATCCATGCTGTCGGGGCGGCGGATGATGGTGGTCATCGGCGGTCAGCGGATTCTGCGCGGCGGCGATACCGACAGCGCCGACACCCTGGCCCTGGTGGAGGCCGGGGTGCTGGGCCGCCTGCTGCAATGCCCGCGGAACCGCGAGTATTGCCGGGTCGAAGTCAACCAGATCCAGGGCTGGTTCAAGCGCGACGAGATCTGGGGCGTCTACAAGGGCGAATGGATCGAGTGATCCGCCGCCCTCAATCGTCCTCGTAAATCCCTTTTTCGGCCCCCGTATGGCAGGCGACGCAATTGGACTTGGTCACGATGTCCGGGCGCTTCCACACCCGTTCGGGGATGCGGTCGTGCTTGCGGACGAAGCGGGGGGTCTCGGTCAGGCGCAGCGGCACGGCGTTGGCGTCGAGGCCGCGCAGGGTCTTGGCCCGCTCATCGGCCGCCCCCTCCACCAGCACCTTGCGGATCCGTGCCGTCTTGTCGGCGGCCATGCCGGCATTGTCGCCGAAATGGTCGGTCAGAGTATCCATGATCCGGTTCCAGGACCGCGCCGGCAGGAAGCCCGGCTGGAAGGCCATGTGGCACTCGCCGCAGGCCTTCAGGGTCTCGGCATCGGTGAGGGGGCGGACCGTGTCGGCCCGCGCCGGCAGGGCCAGGACCAGCAGCAGGGCGGCCGGATAGAAACGCTTCATCGTGGTTCTCCTCATCTCGACGCCATGTAGGCGACGTAATCGCCCTTCTCGGTGGCGGTGCAGGCCCGGCCCAGCACCGTCTGGCAGTCCCGCTCGAACCGCTCGGCCACCTTGGCGGCATCGGTGAAGCGCTTGGGATTGGCCGAGACCGCCACCGGGGCGATGGTACGGCCGGTCTTGGCATGGCGGCCCTGGGCGGTGGGATCGGCGGTGTGGCAGGTGGTGCACGAGGGGTAATCGGGGCTGGCGCTGTTCCTGGACTCGAACAGGACGCGGCCGCGTTCCGGCGAAAGGGCGGCGACGGCCATGCCCCCCTCCTTGGCATAGGCGGCCATCAGGGCGTCGCGGGCCGGGTCGGCGGCCAAGGCGGGGATGGACAGACCGGCCAGTATCGCCAGGGCGGCGGCGGAGCCCTTGAGGAATTCCCGGACTTTGCGGCCCTGGAAGATCCAGGCGATGATGGCCGCATGGGCGAGGACCAGCCAGAGACTGGCCTGGGCCAGGCCCTCATGGAGGTCTTCCAGCGCGTTGACGGAATCGGCGCCGATGCCGCTGAGTCCGGCCAGGGCCATGCCGACGATGAGGATCACGGCCATCCAGGCGAAGGCCGGATTGCGGCCCGGCCTGATCCAGGTCAGCCTCGGCCGCGGCAGCGCAAGGGGGCCGGTGCCCGAGCCGAGCAGGGCCAGACCCAGGCGCAGCACCAGGGCCGCGACCACCCAATAGCCGGCGAAGACATGCATGCGGTAGGTGTCCTCGTCACCGGTGACATAGGCCACCAGAAAGCCGCCGGCCAGGGCGGCGTGCCACAGGCGCAGCAAGATGAATTCCCAGCGGGCGGGGAGCAGGCGCGAGCTCATCAATGCTCCTCCCCATGGGTATATTGAAGGGCGGGGCCATGTCCCGGCGGCTGGGCCGAGGCGGCATACAGGAAGGCGCCTCCGGCGACGATCATGGCCGCCATCAGGCCGTGGACGATCATTCGGGTCAGCATGGGGAACTCCTTGTCCAAGACGTCATCTGGACCGAGGATAGGAAAGCCCCGCTGAACCGGATGTGACCGGCCGGTTCATCCGCCGTTCATGGTCCGGGGGCGATGGTGGAAGGCATGAAGACACATTGGCCCGCCCTGTTTCTCGTTTCCCTGCTGGCCGCCGCTCCGGCGCTGGCCGGAGAGGGGCGCGATCATGACCACGACCGGGCTCGCCGCTCGGTTCTGGCCGGCGAGATTCTGCCCCTGTCGAGAATTCTCGAACAGGTGGACCGCGACTTTCCCGGCGAGTTGATCGAGGCGGAATTGGAAAGCCATCACGGCCGCCAGGTCTACGAAATCAAGCGCCTGACCAAGGATGGCCGCGTCCTCAAACTGCGCTACGATGCCGTCGACGGCACCCGCCTCAAGCATGGGGAGAGGGATCGGGATCGGGAGGCTGAGCGGCCATGAGGCTTCTGGTGGTGGAAGACGAGCCGCAACTGACCCTCAGCCTGGAGCGGGCCCTGGAGGCGGCGGGCTTTGCTGTCGATACCGCCTATGACGGCGAGGATGGCTGGCATCTGGGCGATACCGAGACCTATGACGCGGTGGTTCTTGATCTGGGCCTGCCCAAGATCGACGGGGTGACCGTGCTGCAGCGTTGGCGCGAGGCCGGA
>JACQAD010000058.1 GCA_016195125.1 Magnetospirillum sp. | reverse complement strand
GACATGACGCCGCAGGTGGCCCGCATCGCCGCCTCGCGCCTGGGGAGCCAGTCGCGGCCGTTGCGTCTGTCCTATGCCGGTCAGGTGCTGCGGGTGAAGGGCACCCAGTTGCGCCCCGAGCGTCAGTTCGGTCAGGCCGGGATCGAGTTGATCGGCAGCACCTCCGCCGCCGCCGATGCCGAGGTTCTGGTCATCACCGCCGAGACTCTGGCCGAACTGGGCGTGCCGGGCGTGTCCGCCGATCTGGCCTTGCCGACCCTGGTGCCGGCCTTGTTCGCCGACATGGGGATTTCCGGCGCATTGGCCGATCGCCTGCGCGCCGCCCTCGACCACAAGGATAGTGCCCAGGTCTCCGCCTTGGGCGGAAATGCCGCCGGGCTGCTGCAATCCCTGATCGCCGCCGCCGGTCCGGCCGAGCGGGCCGTCGCCGCGCTCTCCGCCCTGGTCCTGCCGCCCGCCGCCGCCGCCGAGCGCGACCGTCTGGCTCAGGTGGTGGAACTGGTGCGTGCCGATCTTCCCGGACTGGCGCTCACGGTCGATCCGGTGGAAAATCGCGGTTTCGAGTATCATACGGGTATCAGCTTCACCTTGTTCGCGCGCAATATCGGCGCCGAGCTGGGACGGGGCGGGCGCTATCTGGCCGGTGGGACCGAGCCGGCGACCGGTGCCACCCTGTTCATGGACTCGGTGCTGGAGGCCCTGCCGGGGCCGAAGCGGGACAAGCGGCTGTTCGTGCCGCACGGAACGCCGCGCCCCTGGGCTCAGGCATTCCGCGTGCAAGGCTGGGTGACGGTGGCCGGTCTCGATGCCGACGCCGACCCGGTAATCGAAGCAAAGCGTCAGGGCTGTGGCCATCGCCTCGGTCCTGACGGTATCGTCGACGTCGAATAGGTTAGGGGACAATAATGGCGAACGTGGCTGTGGTCGGCGCCCAGTGGGGCGACGAGGGCAAGGGCAAGGTCGTCGACTGGCTGTCGGAGCGCGCCGATGTGGTGGTGCGCTTCCAGGGCGGTCATAACGCCGGCCATACCCTGGTCATCAACGGCGTCACCTACAAGCTGTCGCTGCTGCCGTCCGGCGTGGTGCGGGGCAAGCTGTCCATCATCGGCAATGGTGTGGTGGTCGATCCCTGGGCCTTGCTGGCCGAGATCGAACGTGTCCGCTCCCAGGGCATCGACATCACCCCCGACGTGCTCAAGATCGCCGAGAACGCCTGCCTGATCCTGCCCCTGCACGCCCATCTCGACAAGGCGCGCGAGGAAGCCAGCGGCAACGCCAAGATCGGCACCACCGGCCGCGGCATCGGCCCCGCCTACGAGGACCGGGTCGGCCGTCGCGCCATCCGCGTCTGCGATCTGGCGGACAAGGCGGTGCTGGAAGCCAAGATCCAGACCCTGCTGCGCCACCACAACGCCCTGCTGCGCGGTCTCGGCGCCAAGGAAGTGGACGGTGCCGAGCTGCTGGCCCTGCTGCTGGACGTGGCCCCCAAGATCCTGCCTTTCGCCGATGTGGTCTGGCAGCATCTGGACGAGGTCCGCCACACCCGCAAGCGGGTGCTGTTCGAGGGTGCCCAGGGCGCCATGCTCGACGTGGACCACGGCACCTATCCCTACGTCACCTCCTCCAACACCGTGTCCGGCAATGCCGGCACCGGCTCGGGCGTCGGTCCCGGCCAGGTGGGCTATGTGCTGGGCATCTGCAAGGCCTACACCACCCGCGTCGGCGAAGGGCCGTTCCCAACCGAACTGTTCGACGAGATCGGCAAGCGCATCGGCGAGCGCGGCCATGAATTCGGCACCGTCACCGGCCGGCCGCGCCGCTGCGGCTGGTTCGATGCCGTCATGGTGCGCCAGGCGGTCAAGGTGGGCGGCATCACCGGTATCGCCCTGACCAAGCTGGACGTGCTCGACGGCTTCGAGGAACTGAAGATCTGCACCGGCTACAAGCTGGACGGCAAGGTCATTCAGCACTTCCCCGCCTCCATGACCGGTCAGGCCCAGGTGGAGCCGATCTTCGAGGTCATTCCCGGCTGGTCGGAAAGCACCAGGGGCGTGCGCTCCTGGAAGGATCTGCCCGCTACCGCCATCAAGTATATCCGCCGTATCGAGGAATTGATCGAGGCGCCGGTGGCGCTGCTCTCCACCAGTCCCGAGCGCGAGGACAGCATTCTGGTGCATGATCCTTTTGCGACTTGATCCCGGTGCGTCTCATTTCCGACGCGACATGATTGTCGGACGACCTTTCCGCCTTTAGACCGAGAAACAGTCCGGCCTGATCATGGCCGGCCCATGGAAGGGGCAGATGTCGGAAATCGATGAGGCAGATGTCGATGCCGATGCCGAAAGCGGGGACGGCGAAGGCGAAGACGTCAAGGTAGAGGTAGCAAAGCCTGCCGGGCCGCCCGGAGTGCTGCGCGACCGCTATACCATTCGCTCGACTCATCCTCTTCCAGAATTCTCCACCCCCTCGGCCGATGCCTTTGCCGCCGAGGATAAGCGCGACCCCAACCGCGCCCTGTTCGCCCTGATCTGCAAGCCCGAACTGCCGCCCCGCGTCAATGTCATGCGGGCGCTGAAGGGCGTTTCGTCGCCCGGGCTGGTGCAATTGGTGGAATGGGGGCCCATGAATTGGCCGCCGGCCGGGCGCCAGTGCATGACCGTTGTCTACGAACGGCCGGCCGGACGTCGGGTGATGACCTCCATGCGTGGAGATGTGCCGCGCATCGACGAATACCAGATCAATAAGAAGGTGATCGAGCCGCTGACCTCGGCGCTCAAGGAAATGACCGGGCGCGGCGTCACCCATCGCGCCATCCGCCCCACCAACCTGTTCTACACCGACGGTAACGGCGAGCGGCTGGCTTTTGGCGATTGTGTCAGCGCGCCCTCGGGCTTCGACCAGCCGGTCCTGTTCGAGACCGTCGAATTGGGGATGTGTACCCCCATCGCGCGGGGGGGCGGCAATCACGCCGAGGATTTCTACTCCCTGGGCGTGACCATCGCCCTGCTGGTCCTGGGGCGCAATCCCTGCTCGGGCATGAGCGACGAAGCCATCCTGGGCGCCAAGATCCAGCAGGGCAGCTACAACACCCTGATCGGCGACGAGCGCCTGCCCCTGCCTTTGATCGAGCTGTTGCGCGGTCTGCTTTGCGACGATGGCGACCAGCGTTGGGACGTCGAGGATCTGGATCTGTGGCTGTCGGGGCGCCGCATGTCGCCGCTGCAATCCAAGGGCGAGAAGCGGGCGGCGCGCGGGTTCCCCTTCCAGGGCAAGGAATACTTCACCGGCCGCGAACTGTCGCAGGCCATGTCGAAGAGCTGGGATCAGGCCATTCCGCCGGTGGTGGAAGGCAAGCTGGAACTGTGGCTGCGCCGCGCCGTCGAGGACAAGGAAAAGGCCAATGTGGTGGCCGAGGTGGTACGCATGGCGCTGAACGCCACCACCGACAAGAAAAGCTCCACCGACCTGATGATGTGCAAAATCCTGATCCTGTTGGATCAGGCGGCGCCCATCCGCTACAAGGGCTTCAATGCCATGCCCGACGGCTTCGGCTCGGCCCTGGCGGCGGTTGTGGCCAATCGCGGCGATACCCGGCTGCTGACCGAGATCATCTTGCGCGAAGTGCCGCGCCTGTGGTTCGAGATGCGCGGCGAATACCAGCCCGATAACTCGCTGATGGAAGCCAATTTCAAGGAATTGCGCTCCTACCTGACCCAGACCGGCATCGGCTATGGGTTGGAGCGCTGTCTGTACGAGCTCAACGATGCGCTTCCCTGCCAAAGCTCATTGCTGGGCGAGGAATACGTGGTCGAGGTCAAGGAGGTGCTGCCGGCCCTCAATGCCGCCGCCTCCAAGCGAACGGACAGCAAATCGATTCCCATCGACCGCCATATCGCCGCCTTCCTGGGGGCACGCATGCGCTCGGATATCGATCGCAACCTCAACGGCCTCAACGATCCCAATCAGAGCGTGGCCATGATGGCGGCCTTGAACCTCTATGCCGTGTTGCAGTACCGGCTGGGCCCGGAATCCCTGCCCGGTCTGGCGGCCTGGGTGGGGGCCATGATCGGCCCCATCGTTCAGGCCTTTCACGGCCGCGAGAAGCGCAAGGAACTGGAAAAGGAAGTTCCCCGGCTGGTGCGCAAGGGCTCGGTGGTGGAAATCTACAATCTGCTGGAAAACGCCGAGGAACGGGTACGCGACGAGCACGAGTTCAATTTTGCCCAGGCCCAATACGCCGCCGCCGAGGACGAGATCAAGCATATCATCACCGAGGCGGAAGAGCGGCGGTGGCGGGGGCGGAATCAACAAGGGCGTGGTCTTGATGATCCTGGCCGCCCTGGTGCCGTTTTCGTTGCCCACGGTGGTTCTGATCTTCTTCACCATGCTGCCGACCCTGGTGTCGTGGGCGACGGAGAAGGGGCCGAACAAGTACGCCTTCCTGTGTGTCGGCGGCCTGAATTTCTCCGGGGTCTTTCCTTATCTGTTCAGCCTGTGGTTCGGCGTCCATACCCTGGACGAAGCCTTTCGCATGTTGACCGATCCCCTGATGCTGATGACCGCCTATGGCTGTGCCGGCATCGGCTGGGGCATCTATGGCGCCATGCCGCCCATGGTGGCCTCCTATCTGTCGGCCAGCAGCCAACGCCGGGTCAACAACCTGAAATCGGCGCAGAAGAAGCTGGTGGAGGAATGGGGCGACGAGGTTTCCAAGAAGGGCTGAGATCGGCCCGCCCATGAAAAAGCCCCCCGAGGCGCCAGGCTTCGGGGGGCTTTTTCATGGGGAGATGGGGGCGGCTCAGGCCCGGTTGCTGGACTCGGCCAGAACCGAAGCGTTCTTCACCGATTTCTGCAGCTTCTCGAAGGCGCGGACCTCGATCTGGCGAACCCGCTCGCGGGAGATGCCATAGCGCTGGGACAGATCCTCCAAGGTGGCGGGGTCGTCAGTCAGGCGGCGCTGGATCAAGATGGCCCGCTCGCGGTCGTTGAGGCTGGCCAAGGCGGAGGTCAGCAACGCCCGGCGCTGGCCCATCTCTTCACGCTCGCCCAGCTCGGTTTCCTGATCCTCGTGGTCATCCACCAGCCAGTCCTGCCACTCGCCGTCACCCTCGGCGCGCACCGGCGCGTTGAGAGAATGGTCGGGGCTGGACAGCCGCCGGTTCATGCTGATCACCTCTTCCTCGGAGACGTCGAGGGAATGGGCGATCTTGGCGACGTTCTCGGCCGACATGTCGCCTTCCTCGATGGCCTGCATCTGGCCCTTGAGCTTGCGCAGGTTGAAGAACAGCTTTTTCTGGGCGGCGGTGGTGCCCATCTTCACCAGCGACCACGAATGCAGGATGTATTCCTGGATGGCGGCCCTGATCCACCACATGGCATAGGTGGCCAGCCGGAAGCCGCGATCGGGGTCGAAGCGGCGAACCGCCTGCATCATGCCCACGTTGCCTTCGGAGATCAGCTCGCCCAGGGGCAGGCCATAGCCGCGATAGCCCATGGCAATCTTGGCGACCAGACGCAAATGCGAGGTCACCAGTTGATTGGCCGAGGTGGTGTCACCATGTTCACGAAAGCGCTTCGCCAGAAGGTATTCCTCCTCCGGCGGCAGCATGGGGAATTTGCGGATGTCCTGAAGGTACCGGGTCAGGTTGCCTTCGGGCGCGAGCGACAGACTGGAAGCGATTGCCGTCATCGTCTCATCTCCTCTTTCGGCGCGGAGGGTTTGTCCCCGAAATCGGCCTTGCCCCGTTCAGGGCCAAGCCGCCGTCACCGGCTGATGAAACGATAATGTCATACCCCCTGGCTCAAGTATAGGCGTTTTTTATAGAACCTCTAAAAGGTGGATCAACGCATTGATATCAGGTGCCATAAGGCTTTCGAAGCGTACCGCATATCCTTTAGTAGGGTGCAAAAAGCCGAGTAGATAGGCATGGAGGGCTTGGCGGGGAAAGCTGCCCAATCTTTCGCGCAGATCAGGCGGCAGATCCTTAAGCCCTTTTGTGCGGATTCGCCCGTAGGTATGGTCTCCGACCAGGGGGTGGCCCAGATGGGTCATGTGGACCCTGATCTGGTGGGTGCGGCCGGTGGCGAGACGGCATTCCACGAGGCTGAGCAGCCCGCCGGCAAAGCTTTTCAAGACTTTGTAGCGGGTAAGGGCCGGCTTGCCGCCGCCTTTGACCACCGCCATCTTCTTGCGGTCATTGGGATTGCGGCCGATATTGCCTTCGATCTCGCCCTGACGGGGATGGGGCAGGCCCCAGACCAGCGCCCAATAGGCCCGCTCAAGCGTGTGGGCGGCGAATTGGGCCGCCAGTCCGCGATGGGCGGCATCGGTCTTGGCGGCCACTAGCAGGCCGCTGGTATCCTTGTCGATACGGTGCACGATGCCGGGGCGCTTGACCCCGCCGATCCCGGCCAGTGAGTCGCCGCAATGGGCCAGAAGAGCATTGACCAGGGTCTCGTCGGGATTGCCGGGGGCGGGGTGGACCACCATGCCGGCGGGTTTGTCGATGACGATCAGGTCGTCATCCTCGTAGACCACGGTCAGGGCGATGTCCTGAGGTTCCGGCTCGGCGGGAGCGTCCGGCGGAACCTCGACGCGGAAATCCTGCCCGGGTTTGACCCGTAGGGAGGCGTCGGATATGGTCGAAGCGCCCAGGCTGACCTGTCCGCCCTCGATCAGTGCCTTGATGCGGGTTCGCGACAATTCCGGCAGGCGCGTGGCCAGCCAGCGGTCCAGACGGGTGCCGGCTTCGTCGGCTTCGACCGCTGGCGGAGTGAGAATCTGCGGCATCTCGATGGTCATGCTGTCATCATGACCGATCCACTGAGGATCGGCGAACAGGGATTGAAACAAAAGGCCATGAAAGCGATCAAGGGTTTGGTGTTGTTCCTGGGAATCCTGCTGGTGGCGGGATTGGGCGTTCTCGGCTATGGGCTTTACAGCAAAGCACCCTTCAAGGGAACGTCGGCGACCATGGTCGCCTCGCCGCTGGCCGGGACCAGCATCGCCGAATTCGGCAATATCGCCGTGCCGGTTCCCGCCGGGACACGGATTGAACAGATGAGTATCGCCGGGGACCGGGTGATTCTGCGTCTGTCGGGCGGCGGACCCGAACGGGTGCTGGTGCTCGATCCTGGGCACGGCAAGGTGGCGGGCAGTTTCGTCCTTACCCCCGAACCGGCAATCCGCTAGGGCATCGGCGTCGCCATGCTGGTTCTCTCCATAGATCAGATGGCCGAGATCGCCCATGCCGCCCAAGCGGCCTGGCCGGCTGAGGCCTGTGGCCTGCTGCTGGGCCGGGGCAAGCGCCGTATTGTCGTCACCGATCTGATGGCCGCCGACAATCTCCTCAAGGCCGAGGGCAACGACCGCTTCGAATTGGACCCCCGCACCCGCTTTGCCGCTGAGAAGATGGTCAGGGGCACCGACAAGCGGGTGGTCGGCCATTGGCACTCCCATCCCGACGGCAGCGCCCGGCCCTCGACCACCGATCTGGCCCAGGCCTGGGAGCCGGAATTGGTCTGGCTGATCGTCGGTGTCACCGCCGGTGTGAAGGGAGGCGGGCAGGTCGTGCAGATGCTGGCCCATCGCCTAAATCGCGACACGGGCCAAAGCCGGCCGGTGCGGCTGGAAATTCGGGAAAAAAGTGCTTGCAAGCCGCCTGCCTTTCCGACATAAAGCGGGCCTCGCGCCTCGACGTCCCCATCGTCTAGAGGCCTAGGACGACGCCCTCTCACGGCGTAAACCGGGGTTCGAATCCCCGTGGGGACGCCAATGCCGCCTATCTTGTTGAAAAACAAGCATAAATCCAGCCGTTAGCCATCGCTTAGTTGGTCAGCCTGTATAACAACGGGCATGATGCTGGACACTGATTATCTGTTCAGGCGTCGTGGCGGTGGTGCCGGCTGGTGCTTCCGAATGCTCACTCCTGCCTCTCTGGTTGGGCAGCCAAATTCCCGTACCGGAAGGGCTTATGGGCGTGAGATCCGCGTCGGCCTCAAGACGCGCAACCCGACTGATTCCAGGAGGGTCCGTGACATTCTCCTTAGCTTGGATGCCTCCCAAGTTGGTCCTGAGGCCCGATGGCGCTTTCGTGCTGTCGTGTGAGAGGTGAGGGGGAAGAACCACTGTGCGACAGAAATGGGCGCGGACGGCATTAGTTCTGATTTCAGTTTCGTGGATCGGCGGTGATGCCAGGGCAGAGACCATGGCCGAATTATTAAGTGATCTGATGAAAATCAGCCCGAAGATTCAGGCGGCGGCCGAAGGGGTTCTGGCCGCCGAGGAGCAATACAAGGCCAGTCACGGCGGCTATTATCCTGAGATCTCCGCCACGAGTTGGGCTGGGCGGCAGCGCTATGCC
This sequence comes from Magnetospirillum sp., assembly GCA_016195125.1. Classification (GTDB taxonomy): domain Bacteria; phylum Pseudomonadota; class Alphaproteobacteria; order Rhodospirillales; family Magnetospirillaceae; genus Phaeospirillum. Next base: position 9,847 of record JACQAD010000058.1, on the reverse strand, counting down.
ACTCCGTCCCAGGGCGAGACCACGATGGGGGCAAAGAACCTGAAGGTCGCGGTAACCCAGCCAATCTATAATTTCGGCAAGACCGACAGCATCGTCGACGCGGCCCATATCAATCTTGACCTCAAGCAGAGCGAATTGGAGGTAGAGCGGCAGAATGCCCTTCTGGAGGGGATCACCGCCTATATCAACCTCTACAAATCGCTGCAATCACTGAACTACGCCCGCCGTTCGGAAGCCAATATCCGCCAACAGAGCGGCCTTGAGGAGACCCGTGTCCGTTCTGGAGCCGGCTATACGACCGACGTCTTGCAGGTCAAGGGGCAACTGGCCGATGCCGAGGGGCGGCGGGTCGAGGCGGAGGCGCAGCTGGACCGGGCCATCGCCCGCTATCGCAATGTATTCCAACGTGAAGTGGACAGCCTGGCCCGTCTGACGCCGTTACGCGAAGCGGACGACGCCTTGCCCCGTGACCTGGATCAGGCCTTGGAAGCAGCCCGCGGCAGCAGCCCGGCTCTGCGCAAGGCTCAGATCGAAAGTCTGCTGAAGCGCGAGGCCATCAAATTGGCCAGGGTCGAGGGCTTTGCCCCCCGGCTCGATCTGGTGGGCGAGATGGCGCGCGAGAACAATATCAGCGGCATTTCAGGGAACCAGCGGGAAAACACCATCAAGCTTCAGGTCACCTGGGGTCTCAATCTCGGCCTGACGGCGGTGAATTCGCTGAAGGCGGCCGAGCACAATCTGTCCGCATCCGAGCGCCGCACCAAGATGGCGGCCGACAATCTCGAAGAAGGCGTTACCAACGCCTGGAACGACATCAAGAAGGCACGTCAGGCGGCCAAATACTTTCACGAGCGCTCCGACCGCGCCGGGGAGTTCCTTGGGTTGGCCCGCAAGGAGCGTGAGATCGGAATCCGCACGTTGACCGACCTGCTGGCAGGCGAGACCAATTACATCAATGCCCTCAACGATGCCGTCGCCGCCGACATGCAGGTTGTCCTGGCTGGCTATACATTGCTTTGGAATATGGGAAGCCTGGACGAGATGATCGTCGCCGAGAATGTGGAGGCCGCGGCGGTCAGCCGGCGGAATCTGCAATGATCCGACTTTCCGGGACGTCGAACTATGGAGGCGGGCTTTTCTGGCGGCTCCCCTCTGGTCAGCAAGCGAGTGCCAGGCGTAGGAGAGTGAACCATGGCTAACGACACGCAAAGCCAGGTTGCGCAGGCCGCGCCCGACAATCCGCCTGCGGGCGAGGGAGCGAACCAGCAACCGCAAACTGACAATACTCAGACTCAGACTCAGACGCCGCCGCCTTCGGGGCAATCCCCGACGGTGGTTGCCAATCCGGCAGCCTTTGGCGACGCACCACCTCCTTTTGGCGCCCTGGGAGGCTTGCCTCCCGGAGGGCTGGGCTCGGGGCCCGGCACGGTGACGCCGTTTGGCGTATCACCCGGCGCCGCTGCTGGCGGTGGCGAGGGCGGGCAATTCATCGGTGCCAATCCGTTCGCCCAACCCGCTGCCGTGCCCGGAGCCAATCCCTTCGTGGTTCAAGGGGCCCAATCCCTGGCCGCCCTGTTCGCGGCGCCGCCGCAGCAGCCGGCGGGAACGGCCATCAAGGACGGCGTCGTCACCACCTCGGGCAGCAATACGTTGTTCGCCATTCATGCCGACACCGTGGTCACCAGTTTTTCCGAGGCGTTCACCAGCACCACCGGCAGTGACACCTTCACCGGGGGCGCGGGTAATACCAGCTTCTATTTCCCCCAGGCCAAGTTTGGTGGAACAGACAGTATCGACGGCGGTGCCGGAACCAATCAGGTCGCCTTCGACGGCTTGAACAATGTCGCAATCCACATTTCGGCAACCATCGGCGCGACGGTGGGCGGTGACGTGGACATTCGCCAAGGCTTTGACTATTCGGCGAACGGGACGCACTTGCAGACCCTGCATATCAACAATATCAACCAGTTCCTGACGTCTGACACGACTGTTGCGTCTTTGGCGCAGGGGTTCATTACCGTGGCGGACGATAGCACCGGTAGCAATTCCGCACCCGCCGCCCATGGCACTATCTATGTGACCCAGGTGCAAACGGGGGGGGGAGCCCAAAGCGCCGAGGTGTATATTGTTGCCGGGACCACCGGGGCGGATACCTTCACCATCGATTCGACCCATTATCCGAACCTGGATGTCTTCATGGCCTTCGGGCATGGCGGCGGTGACACGTTCAACATCAACGACACCGCCGCCAATCACGACATCTGGGGTTCACCGACCGCCATCGACACGGTCGATTACACCGGCAATGCCGATGCCAATGCCAATGGTCTCAAGGATTATCTGGGAGCCGGTACCGGCACTGGCGGTAACGCCCATACCAGTCTGGCCAATGGCGGCAACTGGAATGATCGTCTCTATGACGTGGACAGCATCACCCACAGCAGCGCCGCCGATACCGCCTACGTTCAGGGCGGATCATGGAACATCCTCAAGATGCAGGGTGGCAATGATCATGTCTATGTGGAAAGCGGTGCCAGCATCGTCAGTCTGGATGGCGGCAATGGTACGGATTCCATCATCCTCGATAGCCAGCAGACGGTGACGTCGGGGGTGACGCTGACCCTGGGCGGCTCGGTCAGCGGCGGTATCACCATTGGAACCCTGACGGGCTTCGAATCCGTTACTGGCACCCATCTGAGAGACGTGATCTCCGGCACCGCCGCCGACGAGACCTTCAATGCCAGCGATGGCAATGACACCATCAACGGCGGCGGTGGCCAGGACCACATCACCTTGTCGTCCAACACCAACTATCAGCAGGTGGTCGCCTACACGTCTTTGCTCGATGCCGGCTCAAGCAATTACGACACCATTGATCACACCAACCCTATCAGCACCACCGTCACCTTCTCGGGAAATGCGGCATCGGCCCTGGACGATATTTCCTCGGCCAATGGCAGCTTGGACTGGGCGGTGAACGGTGCCGCCGATTTCAGCAGCACCCACGAGGCGCTGTTCGTGGATCAGGCCCACAATTCTCTGTCGGCCAGTGACCTGACGGGGGTCAGCAACGCCCTTTTGAACATGCTCAACACGTTGGGCATCACGGCGCAGCAGAACGATGACGGCCTGATCGCAGTGGCCGCCGCGGGCAAGACCGGGATCTACGCCTATACCGAGGACGGAGGTCAGGCGAACAACATCAGCGGTTCCGAACTCAAGCTGATCGCCATCGAGGATCACGCCATCAGCACCAACAATAGCGAGCATGCGAGTCATATCACGTTGAGCTGACCCGACGCGTGAGGCCCGCTTGCGGGAGGGGTGTCCGGCCGGCACCCCTTTCCGGCGGATCCCAATAAGGACATTCAGGCACGATGAAAGAACTGATCCGCCGCCTTTTCGCCAAGCCCGCCCTTGCCGCACAGCTGGTGGTCGCCTCGCTGTTCGTCAATCTGCTGGGGTTGGCCAGTACCGTCTTCATGATGCTGGTGCTCAACCGATATGTGCCTTATGGCGTCGATGCCACGCTTGCGACGCTGACCGTGGGCGTGCTGATCGCCCTGGTCCTGGAGATCGGATTTCGCGAGGCTCGCCGGCGGCTGGCCGCGGCTCTGGTCGAGATGCGTGACGTTCGTCTTGACCGTGGCGTTTTCACCACTTTGGCGCGGGCTCGTCTTTCGGCATTGGCGCCGCTGCCGCAGGCCATCCGGAGCGAGGCGGTGCGTGGCCTTGACGTGGTCGGCCGCGGCTATTCCTCCACCAATGTGACGGCCTTGCTCGACATTCCCTTCGCCGTGGTGGCGCTGCTGGCGCTCAGCCTGATCAGCCTGCCCCTCGGGCTCGTCTGTCTGGCTGGTCTGGCGGTCAGCGCCGGTCTGAGCGCTTATGGCCGCCAGTCCCTGCGCTCTCCCGTCCGGGCCGTGGCCGAGGGCGAGGCCGCGTGCGGCGCCCTGATTTCGTCGGCGAGCCAGGATGGCGATACCATCCGCGCCTTCAATCTGGGCGGCGAGATCGTCGATCGCTGGAGCGCGCTCCGCGTCCTCTTGCGCGCGGCCCGTTCGCGTCTGGCCATGACCCAGGGATTTCAGCAATCGCTGACCCAGGCGGTTGCGGTTCTTCAGGGCATCGCCATCGTTGCCATCGGCGCCATGCTGGCGGTCAAGGGTGAGTTGTCCGTCGGCGCCCTGGTCGGCGCCAATATTCTGGCGGCCCGTGCCCTGTCGCCGTTACAGCGTCTGGCGGGGATGTCCGACGAACTGGCCCGTGCCGAACTGGCGCTGCATCGCACCCGTGAATTCACCAAGCTGCCGCTGGAATCCCTGTCGGGAAATGCCTTGCCCAATTTCCAGGGTGGGCTGGAATTGGCCGACATCTCCTTTTCCCATCCCGGCTCGACCGGCCCGTTGTTCGAACACCTGTCCTTGAAGCTGGTTCCCGGATCGGTCCTGGCGGTCACCGGCCCCAACGGATCGGGCAAGAGCACCCTGGCCCGCCTGCTGGCCGGACTGCTTGAGCCCTCCAGGGGGCAGATTCTGGTGGATGGCGTGGATCTCCGCCAGATCAGTCTGGAATGGTGGCGTCGCCAGATCGTTTATCTGCCCCAGGAAGCCAGCTTCATGGACGGCAGCGTGGCCGACAATATCAAGGCCGGGGCCGAACTCACCGACGAGGATCTGCATCGGGCGGTGGAAGGCGCCGGCCTCCAGCCCTGGCTCAACGCCACGCCGAAGGGGCTTGAAACCTTCATAGTCGAGGGGGGGCGCCAGTTGTCACCCGGCCTGCGGCGGCGCCTTGCCCTGGCGCGGGCCTTGGCCTCGCAGGGAAAGCTGGCCATTCTCGATGATCCCTCAGACAGCCTGGACCCCGAAGGCGTCGACGCGGCCCTGATGGCGGCTCGCGCCTTGGTGAGCAGAGGGGCGACGGTCATCGTGCTGACCCAGGATGCCCGCTTCCTCGGCGGTATCGCCTTCGTGCTCGACCTGTCGGTGAAGCCGACCCCGCGCCTGTTGCGGCGTGCTTCGGCTGAGGAGGTGACGTCACATGCCTGATCTTCGGTCCAGGGCTTCCTCTTTACTGTCGCTGCTGACCCATGCCGATGATGGTGTCGCAGGTGCCCGGCTGTTCGTTATCGCGGCCTCGGGGGCGATGGTGCTGCTGACCGCCTGGGCCGCCATCGGCAAGCTGGAAGTGGTCAGCGCCGCCGGCGGCGAGGTCGTCCCCTCGACCCAGGTCAAATCCGTCCAGCATCTCGAGGGCGGCATCGTCGCCGAGATTCTGGTCCAGGCCGGCCAGCGGGTGAGGCGGGACCAGCCCCTGGTCGAGTTGGAGGCGACCGCCAAGGGATCGGAAGTGGGGGAACTCTCGTCACGGCAGACCTCGCTGCGCATCGACCTGGCCCGCCTGGAAGCCGAGCGGGCCGGGCAGACGGAGATCAGCTTTGCCCCCGACCTTCAACGCGAGCATGCGGAGACCATCTCACAGGCTCGCGCCCTGTTCCAGTCGCGCCGCCAGAAACGCGACGCCGATATCCGCTCCCTGGAAGAGGCGGTCGCCCAGCGCGGCCAAGCCATCAACGAAGTCGGCGCCCGCATACGCAACAGCCGCCAGGCCCTCAGTCTGCTGCAGGAGCAGATTGCCATTTCGGACGAATTGCTGAAGAACCAGCTGTCCAACCGTATGAACCATCTTGCCCTGATGAAGGAGGCCTCGGCGACCCGCAGCCGCATCGAGGAGGATACGGCAAGCCTGCAACGCCTGGAATCCAGTCTGAAAGAGGCCCAGGGTCAATTGTCGAGCAATCGGCATGGCCGTGCCGAGGAAGTCGAGCGCGAGATGGCCGGGGTCCGCCGTGAAATGGACGAGTTGGTCGAGCGCCTGAAGAAGTTTTCCGACAGCCTGCGGCGGACCACCCTGCGCGCGCCGGTGGACGGTACCGTCAAGGAGGTGTTCGTCGCCACCAGGGGTGGGGTGGTGCAACCGGGCAAGACCGTGGTCGATATCGTTCCCGAAGGCGACCGGCTGGTGGTCGAAGCCAAGTTGCCCATCTACGACATCGGCTATGTCCATGCCGGACAGGTTGCGCTGATTCGTCTGGCCTCCAGCGACGGGCCGCGCTTCGGGGCCATTTCCGGCGTGGTCAGCACCGTCAGCCCCGACAGTTTCGTGACCGACAAGGGGGCCTATTACAAGGTCAGAATCGAGACCTCCACCGATCGCTTCCGCAATGGTTTGCTGGAATACCGTCTGGTTCCGGGCATCCAGGTCACCACCAGCATCATCATCGGTCAGCGTTCGGTGCTGCAATACCTGCTCGATCCGCTGGTGGGGCGATTCGGCGAAGCATTCCGGGAGCGTTGAGAATCTTGAACCTCGAAGTCCCAATCCTCGACATTCCGGTCTTAACGGACCAGATCCCTCCGCCGCAGGCGGGAGCGGTGGGGACGATGATGCCCTCCACCTTGACGGAGGTGCCGGCCGCCCTGGCCGGACTGGTGACCGAATGGGGGTTCGACGGGGGCTTTTATGTGTCCGGGCCGGCATTGATCGACAAGGCCGGAAAGAAGGTGACCTGGCAGGATAAGCCCTTGATGGTGGCGGCCCTGCCGCCGGAACTCGGGCGGATCTATCTTGCCGAGTTCCTGGGGCGTGATCCCATGATCGAACGGGTCGTCCTTGCGGAAAGCGCGGTCTATTGGGACAAAGACGTGCTCGGCGGTGATTTCGTGACGGGAGCGGGGCCGTTGCTGAAGGCCTTTGGCGCCGTCGGACTGGATCGGGGCTTGTCCATACCGGTTTATCGCAATGGCCGCCTGGGATATTTCAACTACCTTTCCCGGCTGCCGGCACCGCGTTTCGGCGAGTTGCTGTCTCGGTCACTGCGCACCTTGACCATGGTGGCCGTCGGCCTGCACCAGACCGTACAGGCGGTTCTCGACGAGAGCGAGATCGTCAAACTTCACGGAACGGTGCGGCCTTTGTCCGAACGCGAGGCCGAGATGCTGACCTGGTCGGCGCGGGGCAAGACCGTGGCGGAGACGGCGATCATCTTGAGCATTTCGGAAAAGACGGTTCAGTTCCATCTCTCCAATTGCCTGCGCAAACTGGGGGCGGCCAACAAGGTCGAGGCGGCGATCCGTGCCATAGGCCTCGGCTGGGTGCGGGCTTAGAATTCGGGGCCACGGCGACGTTTCCAGGCCCGGCTTGTCATCACCAGGTATTGGCGAGGCGCCCTCACCGGCCAGTCTTGAGTCCGGGACGGGAAACCACCTGAGCAAAGAGGGAATAGACACTGGCGGCGGCCCTGGCATCGGCCTCGGCGATCAGGCGGCGGGCTGCGGATTTCGGCGGCAGATCCCGCAGTAACTGGCTGTAGGTTTCCACGTGGTAGAAGTCGTCGGGCTGCACTTCCAGCCACACGCGGGCTTGGGTTGCGTCGCCCCAGGCGATCTCCACCCCGGCACTCTGGCCCGGAAGCAGGCGGGTATCGGATAATTCACGCCAGTCGGTTCCGTCAAAAGCCACCCGACGCTGGATCAGAACGGTCGCCTCCGTTTCCGGCCTGGCTTGCCCGCGCCCGTCGATCAGCACGGCATGGAGGATCGCCTTGGGCGTGACATAGGTGGGGAAGGCATGGCCAACGGCGCGGCTGGTCAGGGTGACGCGAATCCTGTCGCGGTCGGTGACCACCTTGGCCTCGAGGCCGGCTTCCACCGTGGCCGGATCGTGGATGCCCCGCCACAGATGCTTGCGGTCGGGCATATGGCAGGTCTGGCAGGTCTGACCGGCCTTGGCCTGGGGACTTTGCCGCCATTCCTCCACCGTATTTTCCAGAGGTTTGCCGTTGATGGCCTGATCGGCCGAGAACTGATGGCAGGTGCCGCAGAATTCCGGCCGTTCGAAATCAGCGGTGCGGGTGACGCCGCCATGGGGGGATTCGCCAAGGCTCGGGCCGGTGGCGGCGGTCCCGCGTTGGGGCGGGCCAAAGCGCTTATGGCCCCGGACATGGCAGCCGCCGCAGGAATTACCGGCCGCCGCCAATCCCTGGGAGGCGGCGAGATGGCCCTTGCCCTGGCGCCGCGCCGCTTCGAACGCCGCCGCCTGTTCCGCCAAGGGGGCATGGCAGTTGAGGCAATCCTGGGTTTCTTGCGGCGAAAAGCTCAGCAATTGCCCGATCAGCCCGGGCGAGAACGCCTTGGCGTGCAGCGAACCGCGCCATTCTTCCAATTTGTCGGCATGGCAGGCGCCGCAGCTTTGCGGGTCGAGGGAGGCCTCCAGGTCGGACCAGGCTTGGGGGGCGCGTCCCTGCGGCTTCAGCGGCTGGTCCCAATAGCCCTTGGGCAGTCCGACATCGCCGGCATCGGCCGGCGGGGGGAGGAGGGCGAGGCTGAAAAGCAGAATGAGTACGCGCGCGACCGTCATGGGGGCTGTCCGCCAGGGAGGGTGTCTCTCATCAGGGTTCTCGCAATTGGGGGGAAAGGTTTCTCGAACGGTTCAAATTATTTTCCGCCGGCCCGTAACCATCGCTCCCCGACCGGCGAACTCAAGAGCAGATACCGCAATATGGAGTTGCCCACGATGACCTCAGCCTACCTCAAGCCTCTGTCCATGGTAACCGCCGCCATTCTGCTGGCCCTGCCATGGCGGCCAATGCCGGGCAGGCCTATGACGCCAAGGCCTTCACCCAGGCCCAGGAGGCCGGGAAAAGCATCGTGGTCGATGTCACCGCGCCATGGTGCCCGACCTGCGCCAGGCAGAAGCCCATCATTCAGGCACAGGAAACAGCCCATCCCGCCCTGGTGGTCTTCGAGGTGGATTTCGATACAGCCAAGGACGTGTTGAGGCAATTCCACGTCCAGAGCCAGAGCACCCTGGTGGTGTTCAAGGGCGCCAAGGAGGTTGGTCGGTCCACCGGCGAGACCGATCCCGCCGCCTTGGGTGCCCTGATCGCCAAGGGGCTGTAAGGCCGATGTCCGCCAATCTCGCCTTCGGTTTCCTGGCCGGGTCGCTGTCGACGCTGTCGCCCTGCGTGCTGCCGCTGCTCCCGGTTCTGCTGGGCGGAGCGTTGCAGCAGCATCGGCTGGCGCCGCTGGCCTTGGCGGGCGGGCTGGCGGCTTCCTTTACCTCCGTCGGGATATTCGTGGCGACGCTGGGCTTTGCCGCCGACATCGACAGCAATGCCATCCGTAGTGTGGCGGCCATTCTGATGGCGGTGTTTGGGGTGGTGATGCTGAGCCCCCGGCTTTATCTGGCGTTCGTCCAGATGGCCGCTCCCCTGGCCGGGGGCGCCAATGGTTTGCTGGGCCGGATGTCGGGCGACGGCCTGTGGGGGCAGTTCCTGCTGGGAATGCTGCTGGGGGCGGTGTGGTCGCCCTGCGCCGGGCCGACCCTGGGTGCCGCCATCGGCCTTGCCGCCCAAAGCGGCTCCACCGGTCAGGCCGCCATCATCATGGGGCTGTTCAGCCTGGGCGCCACCACTCCCATGCTGGTCCTCGCCTATGGATCGCGCACCGCCATGGCCGGGCGGCGGGACCGTCTCGCCCTTCTGGCCAAATCGGCCAAGCCGGTCATGGGCGGGTTCTTGCTGCTCATGGGCTTTCTGATTGTTTCCGGGCTCGACAAGGTGATCGAGACCGGACTGACCAACGCCATGCCGTTATGGCTGGTGGACCTGACCACGCGGTTTTAAAGGCCGATTGGTCGCTTTAATGGAGGAACGTATGTCCAAGTCGATCCGTACCCTGCTGTTCGCCGTCGCCGTTGGCAGCTTCGTCGCCGTGGGCGGTGCCGGAGCCTTCGCCCAGGCCGCCAACCCTTGCGCGCCCAAGGCGGCCAACCCCTGTGCCGC
>JACQAD010000132.1 GCA_016195125.1 Magnetospirillum sp. | reverse complement strand
CTCCGCCGCCCTGACGGTGGTCAACGGCTATCCCGGTATGTGGTATGCAGGCCTCTCGGATACTCCCGGAGTTGCCGACCCCACCCGTGCCATTCAGGGCATCATGACCGGCATCGGCTTTCTTGGCGCCGGCGTCATCATGAAGGAAGGGTTCAGCATCCGCGGCCTGTCCACGGCGGCCTCCATCTGGGTCACGGCGGCCATCGGCGTGCTGATCGGTGTGGGATTCTATGGCGCCGCCCTGTTCGGGGCTCTGGCTACCGTGGCGGTGATGACGGCGGCACGGCGGATCGAGCATGCCCTGCCCCACCAGACCGTCTTGAACCTCACTCTGATCTACGAGCAGGACCGCACGCCGCCGGCCAAGGATATTCACGCCCTTCTGGTTGCCCATGGCTTTGTCGCCCGCGACTGGTCCTTTGAACTGGGCGAGGACGGCACGCGCTTTCAGTACCAGATGGCGCTGTTGGCCGATCGGGAGCCCGCGCCCATGGAACTGGTCGATACCTTGTCCAAGACCGAGGCTTTATCCGGTTTCCGTCTATCCCCGGCCCGCGCCTGAGCTACTCGGCCGCGTCCAGGCTGAAATAGAAGGTGCTGCCCTGCCCGGCCTGGGATTCAACCCAGATCCGGCCACCATTGTTCTGAACCAGTTTGCGGCAGATGGCGAGGCCGATGCCGGTGCCGTCATAGCGTTCCCGTGAATGCAGACGCTGGAACAGAGTGAAGACCTTGTCGAAGTATTGCGGCTCCAATCCGATGCCGTTATCGGCAATGGCGAACACCCATTGCCGATCTTCCCGGATTGCCGAGATGCTGATCCTTGGAATCACGTCGGCACGGCGGTACTTGATGGCATTGCCGACCAGATTCTGGAAAATCCGGGCCAGATCGCGCGGCCGGGCCAGGACGACAGGCAAATTCCCCACCTTGATCACGGCGCCGGTTTCGTCGATCAGGGCGGAGAGATCGCCCAACACTTCGTCCAGCACAACCCCGCAATCGGCGCGGATTTCACCTTCGTCTTCTTCGTGCAGGCGGGAGTAATCGAGAAGATTGGTGATCATCTCCTGCATGCGCTTGGTGCCCTTGACCGCGTAGGCGATGAATTCGTCGGCGTCGTGGTCCAGACGGCCGCTGTAACGGCGGGCCAGCAATTGGACTCGGTGTCGATGGTTCCGCCATCGCAGGTGAGATAGCGAACCGGACCGCTCTTGACGGAATCGGGTTCCTCCATCAAGGCCTTGACGCGAGCCATGACGTCGCCACGGCTGTCGGGATGGACGAATTCGAGAACCTTGCGGCCAACAACACTCTGACCGAGGGGAACTCTGACCATGCGGGCGGCTTCGGTATTGGCGAAAAGGATGATTCCGTCGCTGTGCAACACCACCGCCATGGGCGCCGTTTCCACCAGGGCGCGGTAGCGTTCCTCGCTTTCAGCGATATGACGCCGGGACCGACGCTGGACATGAATATACCAGGCCGCGCCGAAGGTGGTGGTGGCGGTCATCAGGAACAGAATCAAGCCCAGAGCGGTCGTCACCCGCAATTCGCCGCCGCCGACGGCATCCCAGCCGCCAGCCGGGATGGCCGCCACGCGCCAGGAACCATCCGGCAGCGTCACGTCCATCTCCACCGGCGCCGCCGAGAAAATCCGCTCCTCACCGAGGAGCATGGCGCCGTCGGCGCCCAGCCCATCTTGGCCGCGCATGGCTAGATTCATGCTCCCACGAAGGGAATTGAGGCCTGCGGTCTCGAATATGGTGGGAATATCAATGACGACGCTGATCATGCCGAAAAAGGTGGGCTCACGGCCTTCACCCTTGGGGATGAAGACCGGAACACGGCCGATCAGGGCAGAGCCGCCCTGGATTAGTTTGACTGGACCCGCCACGACCGGCTTGCGGCTGGAAATGGCCCGCTGAACGGAGGGCCACTGATCGAGGCGGCTGCGGTAATCCACTCCCAACACGGCGGCATTTCCCGTTTGGGGATAGACCGCCGAGATGACGGTGCCGCGCGACATGGTCAGGTTGCGGATGGACGGGTAATCCTGCATCAATATGGCGGCCATGCTGACGAACTCGGCATTACTCAAATCGCCGTGATCGGCGATCTCCGCCACCAGGCCACGGGTGATCAGCAAGGGCGCCGTCAGACTCCCCTCCAGTCTGGCCCGCAGGACGCTGAGTTGAGCCACCAGTTCAGCGCGGGCGGCATCGTGCCGGCGCTCGCTCTGAAGTTCACGGACCTTGAATAGAGCGAACCCGACCATGGCGGTGATGGCCAAGGCGGCGATGAAGGCGAGCCATGTGCCGACAGGGCGACGGCTTGCCCAGGCTTTGCAAGACACCGTCATCCCCTCCCTCCCGTTCGAGCTACCCCGTTAGGCATAATACACGCCATGTCCCTGGAGGCAAATCCGCTCCGGGATCACGGAAATGTCGGTCAGAGAGATCAGAGGGGCAGGTTATTGTAGAAGTGAACCAGGCCGGGCGCGGTGCGGCGACGCTCCGTATCAGTCCCCCCCACCGTCTGCATCAATTTGCGCAGGAACATACGGTCGCATTTCGGCAACTCGAAGAAGGCTCTGATGGCGATCATATCGCCAGCCCGCTTGGGCAATTCGCGGATGGTGCGGACAATGGCGTCACGGAACGCACCTTCACGAGCCTGGTCGTGACGATCCTTGGGGTGGAACTCCTGTTGATACAGCAATGCCACCTCCCGCCACGCCTCGGCCAGGGATTCAGGCTCCCAGCGAATGACCGAATGCAGCAAAGGGATATCGTCCTCGTTGGGCGAAGGATAACCTCCGGCCTGGGCCCATTCGTGAAACACCGCCCAGGGGTCGCTGGTCTTGGCGTGCTTGGCACCGACGCCTTCGGACTTATAGGCGGCCCACCGGGAATCCCAGGTGTCGAGAATAGGATTGGTATTGCCGCCAGCCTGAATGATGGCAATCAACCGGTTGCTGCCGGAATCGTCCCAGTTACGGCTTTCGGACAATTCCTTGATCCGCTTGGTGGCGCGGATGTCGGGCAGCACGAACTTGCGCAACAGCGTTTCATAGCAATTGGCAAAACCAGGCGAGAGAATGAACGGAACCGGAATATGCGGACGCAGGCTTGCGGCGCCGATCGGATTGATCACCAGCACCTGCAGGGAGCGGCGGGCATAGCGGGCCAGGGTCTCGTCGAACAATTGCTTGAAGCTGCTGAAGGAAATGGGAGGCTCTTCCTCCTCGACCACGGCGATGACGGTCTCGATCACCGGCTCGACCGGGGCCGCCACCTTGGCGCGCTTGGCCAGATACTTCTTGGTGACGTCGAACAGAAGCCAGCGCTCCTTGTCACGGACCTCCTCATCACCCGGCGGCAACAGGGCATTGAACTGCAGGTCGGCGGCCGCTCCCAGTTCCTCGACCTCGATGGCGGCAACGGCGCGGTCAAGAATGGTATCGAACACCACCCCCAATTCGCGGTCATTGGCCCAAGACTTGGTATCCGGGTCCGATGCGGTCATACGGCGCAGCATCAGGATCTGCGGAACCTTCAGTCCCGCGGTGACCGCCAGCAATTCCGCTACTTTGGATTCGAATTTTTCGCGACGTTTTGAATCGTTCATCTCTCGCGGCCGCCTTCCGCCTCGTGGAAGTCAGCCTCCCCCAATAAAAGAAAGCCCTCTCTGACGCCAGATGATGGCACCGCAAACTGTGAACGGCAAGGGCATCGCGCAGCCTTAACGAGCCGGAATGCACCGAGACAGCAAGAACAGGAATGCCGCCACCGTGACGATACTCGGCCCCGAGGGCGTATCCAACGTCCAGGAACCGGCAAGACCGAGGACGACGGCAAGTCCACCGGCCACGGACGCAGCGATCGCCATCTGCTCGGGTGTCCGGGCCAAACGCCGGGCCGCAGCGGCGGGAATGATCAGCATGGCGGTGACCAGCATCATCCCCACGATCTTCATGGACGCCGCGACTCCCATGGCGATCAGCAGCATCAGAACCACCCGCGCCCGACCGACCGGATGGCCTTCCACCCGCGCCAGATCCTCGTCCACGGCCACCGCCACCAATGTCCGCCAATGCGTGGCCAGCAACAGCAGGAGCACCACCGCCCCCGCCCATAACCAGGCGGCATCGCTCCAGGAGACCGCCAGAATGTCGCCAAACAGCCATCCCATCAGATCAAGCCGCATTTTGTCCATCAGCGAGAGCAGAACCAGCCCCAAGGCCAGGGCGCCATGGGCCAGGATGCCGAGCAGACTGTCTCCTGACGTGTGGCGATCAGACTCGGCCCAGGCCAGTATCAAGGCGGCGACGGCGCAAAGACCGACCACCCCCACCAGCGGCGCCACCCCCAGCAAAAGCCCCAGGACAATTCCCAGCAACGAGGAATGGGCCAGGGCATCCCCGAAATAGGCCATGCGCCGCCATACCACGAAGCAACCCAATGGCCCGGCGACGACGGCCAGGGCCCAGCCGGCCGCCACGGCGCGCAGCAGGAATTCATCCATGACGGCACTCCGGTCCATGGACATGGTCCAACGGCTGAATTCGGCCATCGGCGCAATGGCCGTGATCATGGGCATGGGTGTAGATGGCCAGGCTGGCGGCGACGCTGGGGCCGAACAACGCCAGATATTCAGGATGAATGCTGACCGCCTCGGGATGACCGGCGCAGCAAACATGGCGGTTGAGGCAGACCACATGATCGGTGGCCGCCATGACCACGTGCAGATCGTGGGAAACCATCAGAACCCCCACCCGCTCCGCACGCGCCTGACGGGAGATCAGGTCGTAAAGCTCGGCCTGCCCTGCCACATCAACCCCGCCCACCGGCTCGTCGAGAACCAGCAATTGCGGACGGCGCAACAATGCCCGGGCCAACAGCACACGCTGCAGTTCACCACCCGACAGATTGGCCACCTGACGCCCCAGCACATGCCCGGCGCCGACCGCATCCAGAATGGCTTCCAACCGATCGCGTTCCATCCGCTCCGGCACCGCCATGGCCAGAAAACGTCTGACCGAGAGGGGTAAAAGGCTCCCGATCTCCAGCCGCTGCGGCACGTAACCCACCACCTTGGCCGAACGCCTGACCTCGCCCTCGCTGGCCCCGACCAGCCCGAGGGCGACCTTGAGGAGCGTGGATTTACCCGCCCCATTGGGTCCGACCACCGTAAGGATCCGCCCCGGATAGACAGCCAGATCGACTCCGTCCAGGATACGATGGCCGCCGCGGGTCAATCCGATTTTCGATAATTCCACCAGTGGCGTATCGGTCATTGTTCCTGACCTTTTGCACGGCAAGTGGCGCAGACCCCTTCAATTTCAATGGTCTGCCGCGTCACGCTGAAACCGTTTCTAGCCGCCGCCGCGATGATGGCATCGTCCACCTTGGCATCTTCGAGTTCGACGGCGCTTCCGCAACCGCTGCATAACAGGAACTGACCGGCATGATGATGGCCGGGGCGCGCACAGCCGATAAACGCATTGAACAGCGCGATTCGATGAACCAGGCCATGGGCCTGAAGGAATTCCAGGGCGCGGTAGACGGTGGGTGGCGCCGCCGACCAGCCCCCCTTGGCCAAGGCATCCAGCAACGCGTAGGCCCCGACCGGCTGATGACTGCCCCAAACCAACTCCAGGACTCGACGGCGTATATCGGTCAACCGCGCCCCGCGCCGCCGGCATTGCTCTTCCGCCGCCGCCATGGCGGCACGCACGCAGGCACCGTGATCATGATGGGGAACGGGAAAGCTCATCCTTGCCACCTACCGGACGTTATATTATAACATATCATCCTTTTTATCATGGCACGGAGCGCCCCCATGCGGAAGACCCTGTTATCCGCCCTCATCCTTGCCTGCCTGGCCCTGCCCGCCCAGGCCGAACCTCCCAAGGTTCTGGTCAGCATCAAGCCGCTGCACTCGCTGGTCGCCTCGGTGATGCAAGGGGTGGCCGAGCCGGGATTGATCGTCAGCGGCAATTCCTCGCCCCACGGCTATACCATGCGGCCGTCTGACGCCCGCGCCCTGGAGCAGGCCAAACTGATCATCTGGGTCGGCAAGGAGTTCGAGACCTGGCTGGAACGGCCCTTGTCCAAGCGGCAGGATACCTTGTCCATGATGTCGCTTCCCGGCCTGACCCGCCTCGACACCCGCGAGGGCGGCGTCTGGGAGCCCCACGCCCATGATCACGGCGATCATCATGACGAGCACGACGAAACCGATGGTCATGTCTGGCTCGACACCGGCAACGCCACCTTGCTGGTCAAGGCCGTATCCGATCGTCTGTCGGCCCTTGACCCGGCCCATGCGTCGCGCTACGCCGCCAATGCCGAAGCCACCCGCCAGCGTCTGGCTGCGCTGGATTCCGATTTGAAGGCTCGGCTGGCCCCCTTGGCCCAACGCCCCTATGTGGTCTTTCACGACGCCCACCAATATTTCGAGGCGCGATACGGGCTCTCCCCCGCCGGAGCGATTACCGTCGACCCCGAACGGCACCCCGGCGCCAAGCGGATGGCGGCATTGCGCGAGCGGCTCAAATCAGCCAAAGCCGCCTGCGTCTTCGGCGAACCCGGCACGCCCACGGCCACCGCCCGCAATCTGGCCGAATCGACGGGAATTCGCCTGGGCCAGTTAGACCCGGAAGGCCTGCTTGTGGAATCCGGCCCTGAATCCTATTTTCAACAGATGCAAGGGCTCGCCACCGCCATTGCAGAGTGCCTATCCGCCCGCTGAGGGATGCTCTATACGAAGGGCTTCGCATCCACGAGGGGTATCATGTCCGCGATCGATTCCACCGCAATCCTCGCCAAAATCAAATTCGACGCCAACGGGTTGGTTCCGGCCATCGCCCAGCAGCACGATACCGGCGAAGTCCTGATGATGGCCTGGATGAACCGGGAATCCGTCGCCGAGACCCTGGAAACCGGCCGCGTCTGTTATTGGTCCCGCTCGCGCGGTGGTCTGTGGCGCAAGGGCGAGACCTCGGGCCAGCAGCAACGGCTCAAGGATTTCCTGATCGATTGCGATGGCGACACCATCTTGCTGAAGGTGGACCAGGACGGCGTCGCCTGCCACACCGGCCGGCGCACCTGCTTTTATACCGCCGCCCGCCCGGAAGGTCTGACCGAGGTGTCCAAGGTTCAGGTCTCGCCCGAGGAATTGTATAAGAAATGAGCCTGATCCCCGTCACGGTGCTGACCGGCTTTCTGGGCAGTGGCAAGACCACCTTGTTGAACCATCTGCTGGCCCAGCCGGGACTGGCCGATACCGCCGTCCTGATCAACGAATTCGGCGCCGTCGGCCTGGATCACCTGCTGGTCCGTCAGGTCGCCGAGGACGTGGTGCTGCTGCAATCGGGCTGCCTTTGCTGCACCGTGCGCGGCGATCTGGTGGAGGGGATGCGCGACCTGTTCATCCGGCGGGTCAAGGGCGAAGTGCCGGAATTCAACCGGGTGGTCATCGAGACCACCGGTCTGGCCGACCCCGCCCCCATCATTCATACCTTGATGACCGATCCGCTGATTTCCGGGCGCTACAAGCTGGACGGCATCGTCGCCACCATTGATGCCGTGAACGGCGAGTGCACCCTCGACGCCCAAGCCGAGGCGGTCAAGCAGGTGGCGGTGGCCGATCGGTTGGTCTTGACCAAGGCGGATATCGCCGATCCCACCAAGGTGGAGATCCTGCGTGCCCGCCTGCGCCGTCTCAACCCGGCCGCCCCCTTGCTGGTGGCGGCCATGGGACGGATCGACCCCTCGGATATTCTCGATGCCGGCCTGTTCAACAAGGAATCGAAAATACCCGATGTGGCCCGTTGGCTGAACGAGGAGGCCTATCAGGCCCATCAGCACGGCAGTCACGACCATCATCACCACGATCCCAATCGCCATGATGCCCATATCCAGGCCTTTGTGTTCACCGCCACCGAACCGGTCTCGTGGATGGCACTGGGATTCGCGCTGGAATTGATGATTTCGTCAAAGGGCGAGAATCTGCTGCGCATCAAGGGGATCGTCAATGCCCGCGAATCCGACCTTCCCCTGGCCATCCACGGGGTGCAGCACGTCTTCCATCCCCCCGCTCCGCTGCCGGCCTGGCCCGATGACGATCACCGGACCCGCATCGTCTTCATCACCCGCGACCTGACCCGCCAGGCGGTGGAGGATCTGCTGGCGGGAGTGATGGCCCTGGATCTTACATCCTAGTGCCCGAGTCGGAATTATCGCACCGCACCTTAAAATCATTTGACGATCGCGAAGATGCTCGTTAGATTTATTCCAGATGTTGGCCTCCCCCGAGGTCAGCCTCCCTCTCTAAGCAACTCCTCACCGCCCCGGCTCGCGCTTGGGGCGGTATTTTTTTGACTCCGCCCTTTCGTATAGTTTCTTTTGCGCGTCCTATTCTTTTGCTCTGCACGTGATGCGATACACCACCCCGCCTCCCGGATATAATGATCATCAATTGATCAACGGGGCCGAAATTCATGGCAAGTTCCCTCGAATCCACCTGTCTTCAAGGATTGGAACTGGCCCTCAAATGGGCCTCGCGCCAGTCGGATCAGGAAATCGCGCTGTGCACGGCCACCATCGCCACCGGCTGCCAACACCGGGGCGACTGCCCCCTGCGCGACGAATGCGATATCCGCCTGCATGAACTCAAGGATTGGCTGCAGGCCTCGCTCCCTCCCCTATAGGAAGCCCCCCTGCCACCAAACGACAACGGCCCCCGGATCACTCCGGGGGCCGCTTCGTTTCAGGAGCCGGGAGAGGGGAATCAGGCCCCCTCGTCCTTACGGGCCTTGGCGTAGCCGACGCTTTCCAGGGATTCCCCGATCTCGTCGAGGATGGAGGGGTCGTCGATGGTGGCCGGCATCTTGAAGTCCTGATTGTCGGCGATCTTTTGCATGGTGCCGCGCAGGATCTTGCCCGAGCGGGTCTTGGGCAGGCGGTTGACCACGGTGCAGGTCTTGAAGGCCGCCACCGGGCCGATACGCTCGCGCACCAGCTTGACCACCTCGGCCACCACCTGATCGTGGGGCTTGGTGACGCCGGCCTTCAGGCAGATGAAGCCCAGGGGCAGCTGACCCTTGAGCTGATCGGCCACGCCGATGACGGCGCATTCGGCCACGTCGGGATGGCTGGCCAGCACTTCTTCCATGCCGCCGGTGGACAGACGGTGACCGGCGACGTTGATGATGTCGTCGGTGCGCGACATGATGTAGGCGTAGCCGTCCTCGTCAATCATGCCGGCGTCGGCGGTCTTGTAGCAGCCGGGGAATTCCGAGTAGTAGCTATCGATACAGCGCTGATCGGCGTTCCACAGGGTCAGCAGGGCACCGGGCGGCAGCGGCAGACGCACCACCAGCGAACCGACCTTGCCGGCCTCGCAGGGCTGATGGCCTTCGTCGAGGACTTCCAGGCCCCAGCCGGGGACCGGCTTGGTGGGCGAGCCCGGCTTGATGGGGAATTCGTGCAGGCCCAGGCAATTGGCGGCGATGGCCCAGCCGGTTTCCGTCTGCCACCAGTGATCGACCACCGGAACCTTCAGATTGTCCACGGCCCAGTTGATGGTATCGGGGTCCGAGCGCTCGCCCGCCAGGAATAGGGCGCGCAGGCAGCTCATATCATAATTCTTGAGCAGCAGGGCGTCGGGATCCTCGCGCTTGATGGCGCGGAAGGCGGTGGGCGCGGTGAACAGCGCCGCCATCTTGTACTCGCTGATCATGCGCCAGAAGGCGCCGGCATCGGGGGTACCCACCGGCTTGCCCTCGTAAACCACAGTGGTGCTGCCGTTCAGCAGGGGGGCATAGCAGATGTAGGAATGGCCCACGACCCAACCCACGTCCGAGGCGGCCCAGAAGACCTCACCCGGCTTGATGTCGTAGACGTACTTCATGGACCATTTCAGCGCCACCATATGGCCGCCATTGTCGCGGACGACGCCCTTGGGCTGGCCGGTGGTGCCGGAGGTGTAAAGGATGTACAGCGGGTCGGTGGCCTTGACCGGCACGCAGGCGGCGGGGGTGGCCTTGGCGCAGACCTCGGCCCAGTCCAGATCGCCCGCCTTGTCCATCACCGCCGGCGACTGGGGACGCTGCAGCATGATGGTGTGACCGGGCTTGTGCTCGGACAGATGAATGGCCTCGTCCAGCATGGGCTTGTAGGCGATGACCCGCGAGCCCTCGATGCCGCAGGAGGCCGACAGGATCACCTTCGGCTTGGCGTCGTTGATCCGGGTCGCCAGCTCGCTGGGGGCGAAACCGCCGAACACCACCGAGTGAATGGCGCCCAAGCGGGCCACCGCCAGCATGCCGATCACCGCTTCGGGGACCATGGGCATGTACAGCAACACGCGATCGCCCTTGGCGACGCCCAGCGACGCCAGGGCACCGGCCAGACGCGACACCTGATCGAGCAATTCGTCGTAGCTGATCAGGCGCTTGGTGTTGGTGACCGGGCTGTCATAGATGATGGCGGTCTGCTTGCCGCGGCCTTGCTCGACATTGATGTCGACGGCGTTGTAGCAGGTGTTGGTCTCCGCACCCACGAACCAGCGATAGAACGGCTTGTTGGAATCGTCCAAGACCTTGTCCCAGGTCTTGTACCAATGAATTTCCTTGGCCGCCTCAGCCCAGAACCCCTCGGGATCCTTCAGCGATTTGTCGTAGGCTTGCTGGTATGCGTTGGTCATGTCGGACAGATCCTCTGCTTTGCCGCTCCCATGGGGGGCTTTTGCCCCTCCGTCTGAGGGGGGAGAATGCCGTAATTCAGCAAATTTTGCAAAGGGGCATTGCAGAGGCAGAAATCGCCCATCCCGCCACCGGAACCAATCAATGAACTGTGGCGCATTATCAGCTTATTTCAATAGATTACAGCGCGGCACTGATGTGCGCGACCGGCGATGATGGAGTTCTTTCATCCTCCCGCACTGGCAATTCGGCAAATGTGGTTAAACCCGACAATTCCCCTTTCGGGTAGGACAGGAATAAAAAAAGGGGCCGGATTTCCGGCCCCTTCTGAATGCCTTCTTAGTGAGGCCCGGAGCCGATACGGCTCAACTCGTCCTTGATCTGCAGCTTTTTTCGTTTGAGATCGTGGATTTGACTGGTGTCTGGTAGGGGGCGCCTGGTTTCGCTTTGGATCGCGGTTTCCAGAGCGGCGTGCTTGGCTTTCAAGGACTCAACACGGTCATGAAGGCTCATTACGGTCCTCCCTATGGGATGGGTGACCAGGAAAGCTTAGCCTTCTTGTAACACGATTGTCAGCAGGGAAATTGCCCTCCTCCCCCCTTTCGGACTAAGGTTCTGACCCAATTGGATGCCAACACAGGACACACTCCCTTGCCCCCAGCTTCTTCACGCCTGCCCCCCGCCCCCTCACGCCTGATCGTGGGAATCAGTGGCGCCTCCGGGGTGGTCTATGGCATTCGAGTCCTGGAAATGCTGGCGCGCCTGGGTGTTGAATCCCATCTGGTCATGAGCCGGGCGGCGGAAGTGACCCTGGCCCATGAAAGCAACCTCAAGCTCGCTGACCTGCGTGCCCTGGCCAGCCATTGGTACAAGGTGGACGATATCGGCGCGGCACCGGCCTCGGGCTCGTTCCGCTCCATGGGGATGATCGTGGCGCCCTGCTCCATCCGCTCCATGAGCGAGATCGCGACCGGCGTCACCACCTCGCTGCTGACCCGGGCCGCCGATGTGGCCCTGAAGGAACGGCGACGGCTGGTTCTGATGGTGCGCGAGACGCCGCTCCATACCGGCCATCTGCGCTCCATGCTGCAATTATCGGAGATGGGCGCGGTCATCGCCCCGCCGGTGCCGGGCTTCTACGCCAAGCCCGGCAGTCTGGACGATATGGTCGAGCATAGCGTCGGCCGCATGCTCGACCTGTTCGGTCTCGATTGCGGCACGATCCGCCGCTGGGGCGAGGCTTAAAGCTCGCCCAGATAAATTCCCAAGCCGCGGGCGGTATGGGCCAGGGTGCCATAGGGGTCGATGGCCCGGGTGATGCCGGCCACATCGGTAATGGGAACGTCCACCACCTGGCCGTGTTGCCAGGCCACCATGCGGCCCAGCTTGCCCTGGGCGATGAGATCGGCGGCGTAGACGCCGAAGGCCGAGGCGATGATACGGTCGCGCATGGCCGGCATGCCGCCGCGCTGCACATGGCCCAGCACGGTGACCCGGGTCTCGGCATCGACCATATCGGTCAGTCGAGCGGCCAGATATTGGCCGATACCGCCGTAACGGGCCTCGCCGCCACTCTGCAACTTGGTCACGGAATCGCCGCTGGCCGTCTTGCACCCCTCGGCCACCACCATCAGGGCATGGTTGCGGCCCTCGGCGCGAACCTCGGCGATCTTGGCGGCGATCCCTTCCAGGGTATAGGGAATCTCGGGGATCAGCACCACGTCGGCACCGCCGGCGATTCCGGCATTGAGGGCGATATGGCCCACGTCGCGGCCCATGACCTCCAGGATCATGATGCGGTGATGGCTGGCCGCCGTCGGCGCCAGACGGTCCATGGCCTCGCCCGCCACGTTAAGGGCGGTGGCGAAGCCGATGGCGTAATCGGTATGGGCGACGTCGTTGTCGATGGTCTTGGGGATGCCGCCCTTGCGGCACAGATCGTTGAGGATGCGCATGGAGCCGTCGCCGCCGATGACCACCAGGGCCTCGATGCCCAATTCCTTGTAGCCGTCGACGAAATCCTGCGAGCGGTCCTTCTTGCTGCCGTCGGGCATGGGATAGGCGAAGGGGTCGCCCTTGTTGATGGTACCCAGGATGGTCCCGCCCCGGCGCAGCATGTCGTCGGCGACCGAGCCAAGATCAAACTCGACATAATTCAGCGGCCGATCCATGAGGCCCAGGCTGCCGTCACGGATGCCGAACACCTTCCAGCCGTAATTGCGGATGGCGCGATGCACGACCGCGCGCAATGCCGCGTTAAGACCGGCGCAGTCTCCGCCGCTGGTCAGAATTCCGATACGCTTGCCGCCCATGCCGTCCCCTCCATTCTATCCTACCTTACCCATACCGTTTCCTGCCGAGTTCTGCTACCGTCTAGCCACCTTATCCTTACCTCGTCCAGCCATGATTGATGACAATCTCGAAGACGTCCGCCGACAGCTCGCGGAATTGAAGACCGAGCACCGCGATCTGGACGACGTGATCTCGCGCGTTTCCGACGAGCTTCCGTTCGACCAACTGCGCCTGCAGCGCCTGAAAAAGCGCAAGCTCTGGCTCAAGGACGAGATCGCGCGGCTCGAAAACATGCTGATTCCCGACATCATCGCCTGACATTCCCATGACTTTGGTTCACCTCGGTCTGGGTACCAATCTCGGCGATCGTGCCGGTAATCTGCGCTCGGCGCTTGCCGCCCTCGCTTCCGTGGGGCGCCTTGCCGCCCTGTCCCAGGTCTGGGAGACGGCGCCGCTTTACGTCACCGATCAGCCCTCCTTCCTCAATATGGCCGTGGCCCTGGAAACGGTCCTGGCACCGATGGATCTTCTGGTCCGCCTCAAGGCCATGGAGGATGAGTTGGGGCGGGTGGCCTCGATTCGCTATGGTCCCCGGCTCATTGACCTGGACATCCTTCTTTACGGGGATGTGGTGATGGAGAGCGACCGCCTCACCCTGCCCCATCCCCGACTGCCCGAACGCCGCTTTGCCCTGGCCCCTCTGGCCGAGATCGCGGGAAATGTTGCTCACCCCATCTCCGGCACGGCCATTGCCGTGTTGCTGGCCGCCCTGAAGGATGACGAATCCATTCAGGAGATGGGGCCACTGACCAGCCTGACCTTGTAGTTTCAGACTGAGCCCCCCACATCCTAAAGTCATAAGCCATGACGGATGCCGGTGGAGGCGTGTATGCGAGGTCTGTTTCAAGAATCCGGGCCGTCCTCCGCCAATTCAGATCCCTTCAGCTACGAAATCTGCGGCCTCGATCGCGTCACCAAGCTGGGAGCGGGATGGCAAACCATCTACGGACGACCCCGTGGAGGCGCCCTGCACCATACATTGTGGGAGCTTCTGGGCGAGGGCAACATCGCCGATCTCTACCGGGCATTGGTCACCCATGTCCGGCGAAACTCGGTCAGGATCGAGTTTCAGTTCCGCTGCGACGATCTCGAGTTCAAGCGGACGATGATCATGATCATGGAACCTGTCGGCGACAATGCCATTCGATTTTCCAGCAGGCCATTGTCAGTGGAGCCCCAGAATGTGGCCGAGTACTTTTATCGACTGAACCAATCACCGATGAACGTGGATTTTTGTGAGCAATGCGGCACCATCAAGGTCGGCAAGGAATGGCTTGCGACGGATCGGGCGCTGGAGGTCTTGGGCCTGTTCGCCGACGACATCTCGTTCAAGACCTGGCCGATGACCTGTCCTTCGTGTCGCCATCACGGTCATTGACACTTGCGCCGGACTTGCCGGAAGCGCTATGACCCTGCTTCCCAAGCTCCGGAAAGAGGACCGGCACATCGTGTTCGTGCAGCGCAGCCCCGTCGACAGCCAGCCCGGCGACGCCAAGAATGACGAAGCTCAGGTTCGCCGCCTCTATCACATCCTGGTGCGGGATCTGGTTCTGAAATGCTCCATCGGCATCCATGCCCACGAATTGCTGGCGCCGCAGCGTGTGCGCGCCCCTTGAGCGACGACATCGCCAACGTGGTGTCCTACGAGGACGTCATCGACGGGATCAAGACCATGCTGGCCGGGGGGCACATCAATCTGGTGGAGACCCTGGCTGAAAAGATCGCCGAACTGTGCCTGACCGACGAGCGGGTGGAAACCACCCGTATCCGGGTGGAAAAGCTCGATGTCTATGCCGAAGCCGCTTCGGTCGGCATAGAAATCGAACGCAGCCGGAAATAAGGGGTCAGGCCTCGCCGATTGCGGCCAGGTAGAGTTCCAGGATCTGCTCTTCCTCTTCACGCTCCTGACGGTCGCGCTTTCTCAGCGCCACGATCTTGCGAACGATCTTGGTGTCGAAGCCCTGGGACTTGCACTGGGCGTAGACGTCCTTGATATCGGCCGCCAGCGCCTTCTTTTCCTCTTCCAACCGCTCGATGCGGTCGATGAATTGACGCAGCGCCTCGGCCGCGATGCCGCCGATCTGGCTGTTGGTCTGCTCTTCGCTCATGGAAGGAAATCCCTTGGATCAATGTGGGCCCAGACCATAGCCAAGCACCGGCGACGGTGCAAGCGGGCTTGCGCTCTGCTATCATGGCCCCATGAAACATTGGCTCGCCCTCGCCCTGATCTGCCTGACGCTTGCCGCCTGCGGCAATTGCGAGGTCAAGGGCAACAACGACGGCACCAAGGGCGCCTGCTCGCTCTTCACCGGCGGATTCTAGTAGATCTGGACGCGGTAGAGATCGTCGTCGGCCAGGACCGGGCGCAGGCTCTCGGCCAAGATGGCCGCCCACATGCGACAGCCGTCCTCGTCGGCCAGAAGATCCTGGCGGATCTCGAAGGATACGTTGGGCAGGCCAGCCGCACCGGCATGGGTGTCCAAGGTGTAGTTGATCTCACGCCCCGAATAGGGCTGGTTATCTCCCACCACGAGATTCGTCCGGGCTCGCAGCGAAGCCAGCACCGGCACGGCCATGCGCGGATCGCGGTTCCACAATACGCCCACGTGCCAGGGCCGGGGTTGAGCCCCGAGGATACAGGGGGTGAAGCTGTGGATAGCCACCACTGCGGGCGGCACGTCATGGCGCCAGAGATGGCCGATACGGTCACCGATCTCGTTATGGTAAGGCCAGAACCAGGTCTGGGCGCGGCGATCGGCCTCGGTCTCGTCTACCGTTTCATTGCCGGGAACGGCAATTCCGCAGCTGATGGCGGGGATCGAGGATGGATCGCCCGGTTGGCGGTTGCAGTCGATGACCAGACGGCTCACTCCGGCCAACACCGCCGGGCAACCCAAAGCGCGGGCCAGCAGGCGCGTCACCATGGCGGCACCGATATCCCAGGCCACATGGCTGTAGCGCCCCTCCTTGGCAACGCCCAAATCCTCGAGAGCCGGCGGAATCGCGGGCGAGGCGTGGTCGCAGACCACCAGGGTTCGGGCCTCGGCATTGCCGTCGATCGCCTCGAAGGCCAATGGGGTGTAATGGGGATCTGGTATAAAGGTCAGCATGGCGCTTACTATAGCTCGTGATATTTATAAAAAAACGTATCACGATGCTGTTGACAGCCCCCCCTGCATTCCGTATTTTCCCGCCTCGCGCTCGCGCACCCTAGTGACGCCGTTTTGGGCGACAATTACGCTTTAGGAATTCGGACCATGAAGATTCGTAACTCGCTGAAGTCGGCCAAGCTGCGCGACAAGAATTGCCGCATCGTTCGCCGCAAGGGCCGGGTCTACGTCATCAACAAGACGAACCCCCGCTTCAAGGCTCGCCAGGGCTGATCCCTGACGCCTGATCGGCCCTTTATCGGCGTTGATCGAAGCAAACCGCGCCCCCTGAACCGGGCGCGGTTTTCTTTTTGCCTTACGGGCCGCTGATTTCCGATCAAACAGCCTTCACCGCCTCTTCCGCCTCGGCAAAGGCGCTTGCCAGATCCGGCTGCAACGAGCGGGCGGTTTCCAGATCGCCCGTTGCGCAGGCCGCCTCCGACTGGGCGCACAGCCGGGCGAAGCGAAAGGCGCCGGCGCTGTTGCCGGCGCCCTTGGCCGAATGAGCGGCCTCTCGCGCCATCTGGCCATCCTCGGCCACCAACGCCGCCGCCAATTCTCCCACCAATGGCTTGGTCGTGTCGATGAACAGGGCCAGCAATTCACGGACTTCGTCGCTGATCTCGCCAAAGATCTGCCGCATGGGAGTGAGGTCGAGGATCGGCGGCAACACCTCGGTCGGCGGGAGAGATTGAGGCGGTGCAGGCGGCAGCACCGCCCCGCCATCGCCGTCTCCACGCCGTCGCCGCAGATTGACGGCGGCCGGCAGCAGGCGGCGGATGGTGGAGTCCAACTGGACCAGATCAATGGGCTTGGCGAGGAAGGCGTTCATGCCGAAATCCATGCAGCGGCGCGCCGTCCCCGCCAGGGCGTCGGCAGTAAGGGCGACGATGGGCAGGTGATGGCTGGTCTCCAGTTCCCATTCGCGGATGCGTTGGGTCAGTTCATAACCATCCATCTCGGGCATATGGCAATCGGTGAGCAGCAAGCCGTAATCGCGGATCTGCATGCGTTCCCAAGCCTCGGCACCGTTGCCCACCACTTCGATGGCATAGCCCAGACGCTCCATCAGATGGCGGATCACCACCTTATTGGTGGGGTTGTCCTCGGCCACCAGGATCAGGACGCCCGCCGCCGCCGCCTCTTCCAGGGAGGGAGGCACCCAGGCCTCCGAGACGCTGCCGCTGCCCTTCTCATCCACTTCCAGGGCACCTCGCCCGGCCGCCGCCGCCACGACGCGCCACAACTGACGCCGCCGCACCGGCTTGGGAATGGTCGAGAACAGGCCGGCATTCTGCACTTCCGCCGCCACTGTGGAATAGGAATCCTGACCGGTCAGGATCACCACCTTCATTTCCAGCTCTGGATCCGCCGCGGTCATCAGCGCCCCGGCCACCCCCAGCCGCGTGCGGAAATCCAGGCTGCCGTCCAGCAGGGCCACATCATAAGTCCAGCCCGCCAGGGACGCCGCCCGCACCGCGGCGATCGCGCCGTCGGTGGAGGCCACCACCGCCACCTGGGCGCCGAGATGTCCGAGATATTGACGCAGGCACTCCGCCGCCACCGGGCCTTCCGCCAAGACCAATACGGCGATGCCGGACAGATCGGGACCATCCTCGGCGGCGGTATCGGCCACGTCCAAGGGCACCCTGAACCAGAAGGTGGAACCGGTGCCGATATTGCTGTGCACACCGATATCACCCTCCATCATCGCCACCAGACGACGGCAGATGGACAATCCCAGACCAGTCCCGCCATAGCGCCGCGAAATGGTGATATCGGCTTGCATGAAGGGTTCGAACAGGCGGGCCTGCTGCTCGGAATCCAGGCCGATGCCCGTATCGGCTATGGAGAATTCCAACCGCAGCGGCCTCTCGCGCGGGTCCACCGCTTTCACGGAGATGCGGACATAGCCCTTGTCGGTGAACTTGATGGCGTTGCCGGCCAGATTGGTGACGATCTGGCGCAAACGGATGGGATCGCCCACCACCCTGTCGGCCAGGGTGGGGTCCACATAGCTGATGAGGCTGATCCCCTTTTCCTGGGCGCGGATGGTCAGCAGATCGGCGACGCCTTCCACCAGTTCCGAAACCGACATCTCCACCAGTTCCAGCTGAAGCTTGCCCGCCTCGATCTTGGAGAAATCCAGGATGTCGTTGATGATGGTCAGCAACGACGTGGCCGAGTCACGGATCACTCGGGCCATTTCCCGCGGCTCGGCCGGCAGCGGCATGTTTTCCAGCAGATGGGCCATGGTCAGCACCCCGTTCATGGGGGTGCGGATTTCATGGCTCATGGTGGCAAGAAACAGGGATTTTGCCTGGCTGGCCTCTTCCGCCACCTGCTTGGCCTCGGCCAGGGCGGCTTCCTCTTCCTTGTGACGGGTGATATCGGTGGAGGACACGATCACCGCCGGTTCGCCGTCCATCTCGATCTCGGCCGCCGACAGCATGGCCCAGAATTCATGGCCGTCATTGGAGCGCATGCGGCATTCAAAGCCGCTGACGAAGCCACGCCGCCGCACCAGTTCGACCAGACGGCCGCGATTGGCGGGATCGGCATAGCAGCTGGCCACGATCATCCCCACCGCCTGGGCCTTGGCGACACGGTACAACTCGGACCAGCGGGGATTGACCAACAGAATCTGGTTGTCCGAAACCCGTGAGATGGCGAGGGCCAGTGGCGAGGTATCGAGGATACGGCGCAGGCGCCGCTCGCTTTCGATCAAGGCTTCGCTGGATTCCTGAAGCTTGGCCATGGCATCGCGGAACACCGCCAGTTCGGTGGCCATGTCGGCGATCTCGTCATTGCCGGTGCGGGGAATGGGGGCCTGGAAGTCGCCCTCGACGATGCGGTGCATGGAGGCCGCCAGACCGGCCAGACGCGACACCAGATTGCGGCCAAGATAGAGCCAGACGAACAGCAGCGGACCGAAGAAGGTCAGCATGGCCACCACCAGCATGGTATAGCGGCCGCTCGATACCGCCGCTTCGGTTCGCCGTTCATTGTCGGCGGCATCGGCCTCGGCCGCCGAGACCAGGCGTCCCACCGAGGACGAGGTCCGCGCCACCAGATCGCGGCCCTCGTCATTGGCGGCGGCCAGACGGGCGATGGTCAGCATCTGCAGGGTGCGCAGCTCGAAGACGTTCTCCGGCCCGGTGCCCAGGGCCAGCACCCGGCGGGTGAGCTCGCGAGTCCGCTGGCTCTTGCCGCCGCCGGTGGCATCCACCGATTCGGCGAGCCTGCGAACCTGTTCCTCATAGGCGCTGCGCAGATCCCCGACCTTTTCCAGATTGGCCGCCACCACCGCCTCGCGCAGGTAATTGGACGCCAGCACCACCGTCGCCAGGGTGGAATCGCCGGCCAGCCCTTCCATGGCGCGATGAACCTCCACATCCAGCTGGCTGATGATTTCGGCCTGGGCCCGGCTGCGCTCGGTCAATTGCAGGCGCTTGTCCACCAGGATGTTGCGATCGACCACGTTGTCGGCAAAGGCCGCAATCATCGACCGCAATTCCTCGACCCGGCCGGAATCGGTGATCGAGCCCGCCAGGCGATCGAGCAAGGCCAGCAGGCGCTCGGTCTGCTGCTGCAGGGCCACGAAATTGCTCTGGCGCTGGAATTGGGATTGCGAGCCATCCAGGGCCGGGGCGGCGGCGGCCAAACGCGCCGTGGCTTCCGAAAGTTTGAGCGCATTGGACACGCTGGGCAGGTTGGTCCGCGTCACCGCCGCCAGCAGCCGCTCGATTTCGGAATAGCTGAACCATGTCAGCAGGCTGGCCACCAGAATCATGCCGGCGACGGTGCCGACCGCCACGACGAGCTTGGCGCGAATGCCAAAGCGCCAGCGGTTCTCGCCCATCCGTCCGTCTTCGGATTCTGCCGCTGGCACGCGCCCGCTCTCCCCATGCTGATCCCCGCGCATAATGCCCCAGACCATAGGGCCATGGAAAGCCAAGACCCGGCGATGTACCATGCCGCCGCCATGAAGCTCGCAAAGAAGAAAACCAAGGCGCCCGACCCCGCCGCCATCCTGGCCGAAGCGCTGCGACTGGCCGAAGGTCAGTTGCTGAACGAGGCCGCCCAGGTCTTGGCGAAAGCCGACGGCCATCCCGAATGCGATTACCGGCGCGCCGGTTTGCTGCTGATGCTCGGTCAGGCCCAGGCGGCGGAATCCCTGTACCGCCGGGTGCTGACCGCCCTTCCCGGCCATCTCGATACCATGGTCGGCCTGGCCGGTTCTCTGGTGGAACAAGGTCGTGCCGCCGAGGCCCTGCCCCTGCTCGAGCCCGCCATCCAGCTCCAGCCGCAATCCGGCCGCATCCATTACCTGGCAGGCATCGCCCTTGACGAAGCGGGCCAGTCCGAGGCCGCGCGTCCGCATCTGGCCAAGGCCCGCGCCCTGGTCATCGCCCCGGCCGAGCGCCGGCAGCTGGTTCCCTACGAGCTGTATGTCCAGCTCAGCCGGCGTTGCAATCTGCGCTGCACCATGTGCGGCTGGGAAATCTGGAAAGACAATTCCGGGTTCATGGAAGACGACGTCTTCGAACGGGTGATCGCCGAGGGCAAGGCTTGCGGCATCAAGACCATGCATGTCCTGGCCGGTCAGGGTGAGCCCTTCCTCCATCCCCGCATCTTCGAGATGCTGGAACGTGCCGTGGCCGAGGGCTTCTCGGTGGGTATCGTCACCAACGGCACTCCCTTCACCGCGGACAAGATCGAACGGCTGGCCAAGGTCGGCCTTGCCTATCTGCAGTTTTCCTTCGCCGGTTGGGATGCGGACAGCTACGAGAGCGTCTATGTGGGGTCGAAATTCGATCGCACCCTGGGCAATCTGAAGGCGATCCACCACGCCCTGGAGGGGACGGTCACCCGCTTTGCCGTCAAGGCCGTCGCCCTCGGCGATTGGCAGGAGAATTTACGCAAGACCAAGGCGTTCCTGGCCTCCCATGGCATCACCGATGTGTGGACGGTTCCGGCCAACAATTTCGGCGGCTCGGTCCAGTGCGGCACCTTCCATCAACGCCATGAACTCTGGTCGCTCAAAAGCATCGACCATCATCGGCTGATGCCCTGCCGGCTGTTCCTCAAGGCGGTGGGAATCTTCTGCGACGGCACCGTGACCGCCTGCGGCTGCTACGATTCCAATGCCCAGCTCAAGATCGGCAATATCATGGAGCAGGGTTTGGGGGAGATTCGCCGGGGCGAGTCCTACGGGACCATTCTTGCCGCCTTCAGAGACGGCGACGTCCGCCATATCCCCATGTGCGGCAAATGCGACGACCCGTTCGGCTAGAATAACGGATCAAACGGTGCCGGGCGGTGCCGCCGGCAGGGTGAAGCAGAAGGTCGAGCCACTGTCGCCGTCGGATTCAACCCAGATGCGGCCGCCGGCCGCCTCGATGATCTTGCGGGCGATGGCC
>JACQAD010000148.1 GCA_016195125.1 Magnetospirillum sp. | reverse complement strand
ATCGCCGTTGACGATGCGCGAGGCCAGCCCCTCGACGATGGCGGTCTTGCCGACGCCGGGTTCACCGATCAGCACCGGGTTGTTCTTGGTGCGGCGCGAGAGCACCTGGATGGTCCGGCGGATTTCCTCGTCGCGGCCGATCACCGGGTCGAGCTTGCCGTCCCGAGCCGCCTGGGTGAGGTCGCGGGCGTATTTCTTCAGCGCGTCATAGCCGTCCTCGGCCGAGGCCGTATTGGCCTTGCGGCCCTTCCGCACCTCCTCGATGGCATGATTAAGGCCCTGGGGCGTCACCCCGGCATCGGCCAGGGCTTTGGCGGCGGGGGTTCCGGTGGCCAGGGTCAGGGCCAGCAGCAGGCGCTCGGCGGTGATGAAGGAATCTCCGGCCTTCTCCGCCAATTGCCCGGCCTGATCGAACAGGCGGGCCAATTCCGGCGACAGATGGACGCCGCCGGCCCCCGGCCCTTCCACCTTGGGCAGCTTGGTAAGCAAAACCTCGATGCTTTTGAGCGCCTGCGCCGGGTCGCCCCCGGCGGCGCGGATCAGGTTGGCGGCCAGCCCCTCCTTGTCGGCCAGCAGCACCTGAGCCAGATGTTCCGGCGTCAGGCGCTGATGGCCGCTACGCAGGGCCAGGGTCTGCGCCGTTTGAATGAAGCCTTTGCAGCGTTCCGTGAACTTCTCGAAATCCATGTCAGCCCTACCTTGGAGCGGCGACCGGATCACTCCGATAGGCGGCAGCGATCCCGGCGGTTGTGGTCTTGCCGATTGATATGGCGCGATTTGGCAAAGGCGCAAGCGAGGATACTCCACGCTCTACTCGAATCGATCAATTCCCCCCATGAATTTATGGTTGAAGCCTTTGACGCCCACCCTCAAGATTGCCCCTGGCGGGTCAACGCTTTTAATTGTCACGTCGCCAGCAAATCAACTTTTAGTGAATCAGCCGCTTTTTACATCATCCGGCTTGGCTGCGTGAAAATTTTGCACGATGCTGCACTGCAATATTTGTAAGCGTTTTCCACACATGACCTTTGGATTATTTTAGATCTGTTCAATATCTAATATTTTTATCTTGATTAATTCC
Source organism: Magnetospirillum sp. (assembly GCA_016195125.1). GTDB lineage: Bacteria > Pseudomonadota > Alphaproteobacteria > Rhodospirillales > Magnetospirillaceae > Phaeospirillum. Next base: position 28,502 of record JACQAD010000148.1, on the reverse strand, counting down.
GCAAATGACTTTGACATCTGCCAAGTCGCCGACCCGAGAAGGGAAGAGCCGTATGGGCGTGTTGAAAAACTGCTGTGGTTGCGAGGCTTGGTCGTCTCGCCCGCGCGAACCCATGCGGGAGATCCTCGGGCAACGCTGCCCCTTCCCCCGCATGTCGTCGAAACTCAGCCTGGCCAAGGGCAAGAACCTCTATCACCAGGGCGACCGGGTGGCCGGCGCCTACAGCCTGTCCACGGGCATGGTAGCGCTGGAGCGGGTGGACGAGGACGGCGATCTGGTCATCCTCAAGATTCTTCAGCCCGGCGCCTTCTTTCCCTGCGCCAACCTGCTGGGCGACGGCATCCACGAGAGTGCCGCGCGGGCCTTGACCGACATCACCGCCTGCTTCGTGCCCGCCGATCGTCTGAACGCCGCCCTGCACGACGATCCCAGCGTCAGTCTGGCCCTGCTCAAACTCAGTTCGGCCGAAATCCGCGAAAATGAAGCCGCCATCTTCCGGCTGTGCAGCACCGACCTGCCGGATCGTGTTTTATCGGCCCTGGCCATGCTGGCTCAGGAAATGGGCGAGCGCAGCCCCAATGGCGATCTCTGCCTGACCCTGCCCATGTCCTGGCGCGATCTGGCGGCCATGGTCGGAACCGGACCCGAAGTGATTTCACGCCTGCTGCGCCGTCTGGCCGATGCCGGGAGGCTCAGTTTCCAGGGCCGCCACGTCACCTTGCATGATGTGGACACCTTGCTTCCCACCGCCCGAATCTGCTCCTAGCCCTTATCCCGCTCCCCGAGCCGGGACCGTCGGCGCGGGGCTCGCCGCCGCCCGTCGCTCCGGTAAGTTCGTATTGCAATCCAACGGCCGTGTGGTTAATTTATTTTACCACTCACGGAGCCGTGGAACCACGCATGCTCCATGCCGCCACCTCGGATTGTACGGAGCCTCCCATGCCCGCGCTGCGACCAAGCTTGCCATGAGCATCGAATTCGATACCCGCTTCGGCCAGGAATTATGCGACGTCTTCTCGTCCGAACTTGGCCTGGTGTGCAGCTTCATGGGCGAGGAAGGCCGCATCGTCGCCTCCAGCGTCAAGGAGCGCATCGGCTCCATCCATGCCATCGCCGCCCGCATCATGAAGGGCGAGATGGACGAATATGGCGTCACCCAGGAAGAAGCCGCCAAGTCGTCGGGCATGCGCGAAGGCGTCAATATGGGCATCGACTTCGAAGGCGTCCGGCTGATTAATTTCGGCATCGCCGGACCGCTGGCCACGGTGCGTCCCCTGGCCCGGATCGTGCGGTTCTGCGTGATGTCGCTGCTGCGCATCCGTCAGGAGGAGACCACCATCGTCGCCGCCTTCGCCCGCGAGACCGGCGGCATCGGCAAGCAGATGATCGAGATCGCCGAGGATATCGACGAGGTTGCCGCCAAGGTCGCCGGCCAGCACACCCTGCTCGGCGAATTGCAGCGGGGGATCCGCGACCTGTCAGGCAGCAACGAGCGTATCGTCGCTGCCATGGCCGACACCTTGACCGGCGCCCGCGCCGCCTCCTCGGAGGCCGAAACCTCGCAACAGCGGGTCCGCTTCTCCCTGGGAGACATCGACGAGGTCGTGCGCATGGTCACCGACGGCCGCGGATTGCTGCTGGACCTGCAGAACGCCATGGGCAATGTGGTCGGCGTCGCCCAGGGGATCGGCCATATCGCCCGCCAGACCAATTTGCTGGCGCTCAACGCCACCATCGAGGCGGCCCGCGCCGGTGAACACGGCAAGGGCTTCGCCGTGGTCGCCGGCGAGGTCAAGGAATTGTCACGCAAGGCCGGCGCCGCCAGCGCCGAGATCCGCACGACCCTGGAGGGCCTGACCGGCACCGCCGGCAAATTGGTGGAACAGGGCGATCAGAGCGCCGACAGGGCCAGCGGCCTGACCGCCGAGACCTCCGCCATCGCCGACACCATCGACCACATCCGCGCCTCTTTGGCCGATATGGCCGGGCGGGTGGAATTGGTGGCGGGCGACGCCTCGGCCATTCATGACCGCTCCTCGGAATTATCGACCGAGATCGATCAGGCCGCCCTTGGCCTTGCCGAGTTCAAGACCCGCCTGGACGGCGCCCGTCTGCGTCTGCAAGACCTGCTGGCGGCGGGCGAGCGGCTGGTGGTGCTGACCGCCGAGGCCGGGATCGAGACCGCCGAAACACCGTTCGTGGCCCTGGTCCGGGAACGAGCCAAGGAGATCGGCGTCCTGTTCGAGCAGGAATTGTCCAAGGGCACGATCACGGCGGAATCCCTGTTCGACGAGGCCTACCGCCCGGTAGCGGGGAGCAATCCCACCCAATACCTGACCGGCTTTACCGATCTCACCGACCGGCTCTTGCCGCCCCTCCTCGACGGAGTGGTCACCGGCAACGAGCGCATCGTTTTTTGCGCGGCGGTGGACCGCAACGGCTATCTGCCGACCCACAATACCCGGTTCTCTCAGCCTCAGGGCGGCGACCCGGCCTGGAACGCCGCCAATTGCCGCAACCGGCGCAAGTTCGATGACGAAGTTGGCCTGAAGGCCGCCCGGAGCGAAGCCCCCTTCACGGTGCAAAGCTACCGACGCGACATGGGTGGCGGCCGCCAGGCGCTGATGCTGGACGTCTCCGCCCCCATCATCGTCAATGGCCGCCATTGGGGCGGATTGCGTCTGGGCTACGTGTAGTCCCCCCTCCCCTCTTTCTTCGACGCGGAGGGGGGCGGCCTTAATCGGAATTGTGCTTGTGGTGGTTGCCGTGCTCTTCCACCTCGGCCACCCGCAAGATGTTGGTGGTGCCGGAATGGCCGAAGGGGACACCGGCGGTGATGACCACGCGGTCACCGACGCGGGCGAAGCCTTCGCCATGGGCGAAATTCACCGCCTTGGTCACCATCTCGGTGAAACTGCGCACATCCTTGGCCATGACCGAGTGCACGCCCCAGACCAGGGCCATCTGTCTTGCCACCTCGATATCGGCGGTCACCGAAATGATCGGCTGTTCCGGGCGTTCGCGGGCGGCCCGCTGCGTGGTCGATCCCGACGAGGTGAAGGTGACGATGGCCGCCGCGTTCAAGGTGTGCGCCACCTGCCGCGCCGCGGCGCTGATGGCGTCGCGGGTGGTGTGTTCCGGGTCGAGACGGGCCGCGTCGGTAATGGCCTGATAGTGGGAATCGTGCTCCACCTGACAGATAATGCGGTCCATCATGGCCACCGCCTCGATGGGAAACTCGCCCGAGGCGGTTTCACCCGACAGCATCACCGCATCGGCACCGTCATAGACGGCGGTAGCCACGTCCGAGGCTTCGGCCCGGGTGGGCGACGGGGAATGCATCATGGAATCCAGCATCTGGGTGGCAACCACCACCGGCTTGCCGGCCAGACGACAGGCCCGCACGATGCGCTTTTGCAGGATCGGCACGGTTTCGGGCGGGCATTCAACGCCCAGATCGCCGCGCGCCACCATGACCGCATCCGACCATTCGATGATGGGCGCCAGATGCTCGATGGCCGAGGGCTTCTCCAGCTTGGACAAGATACGCACCCGCGCCCCCACATGGGCGGCGATCAGCTTGCGGGCCTCGACCACGTCGGAGGGACGCTGGACAAAGGACAGGGCGATCCAGTCCGCCCCCATCTCCACCGCGAATTCCAGGTCGCGGCGATCCTTCTCGGTCAGGGGCGAGATGGGCAGCATGACGCCGGGAACGTTGACGCCCTTGTGATTGGAAATCTCGCCGCCCACCAGCACCTTGGTCTCGGCGAAATCGGCGCCGTGCGTTTCCACCACCAGCCGGATCTTGCCGTCGTCGATCAGCAGTTCGCTGCCTTGCTTGAGGGCGGCGAAAACCTCCGGGTGGTGCAGGGGGGCGCGCTGGGCGGTGCCCAGGGCCTCGTCCATGTCCAGGCGGAAGTTGGACCCGGTCTCCAGGCGGGCGCGGCCTTCGACGAAATCGCCGACGCGCAGCTTGGGGCCCTGAAGGTCGGCGACCACGGCGATGGGGCGCTTGACCTTCTTCTCCAACTCGCGAATGTAGAAAATGCGGTTCTTGTGGTCCTCGTGGGTGCCGTGGCTGAAGTTCAGCCTGAAGACGTCGGCCCCGGCCACGAACAGCTTCTCGATCGCCTCGGCGGTAGAGGTTGAAGGCCCCAAAGTGGCGATGATTTTCGCTTTTCTTGCCCGTCGCATCGCGCTTCCCTTTTCAAAATCCAGCTTCCGAGCATAGCAGAGGAGCCGATTGTGACAACCTCACCTCTGTTACGGATATCCGACGGGACTAGGACTGGGAGGGGCGGGGCGTCTGGCGGGAATATCGGGTCAGCACAAAGCCCAGATGATCACGCATGGCCGCCTCGGCCAGATGCGGATCGCCGGCCTTGATGCCTTCGAAGATGGCACGGTGCTGGGCCAGGATCATCTGGTCGTCCTGGGGCGAGGGAAAAAGTTCGTAGCGATGGTAGTCCAGCATCTCGTGCAGAACGCCGCGGATGATGGCGACGATGTGCAGATAGATGCCCGAGCCCGAGGCCTTGGCGATGGCCAGATGGAAACGGATGTCGTTCTCGCTCTTATGGGCGCCGGCGGCGATGTCGGCTTCGGTGGCCTCCATGATCCGGGTCAGTTCGGCCACATCCTCGGCCGAGCGGTTGCTTGCGGCGCGTCCCACCGCCCAGACCTCGAGGATGGAGCGGATCTCCGCCAGATCGTGCAGGTTCTCGCGGTTGACCCGGACCAGCTCCATCATGCCGGGGTCCATGGCCGCCGAGCTGGCGATGACGCGTGTCCCCCCGCCCTGAACGGCGTCGAGAAGCCCCTGGGTCTTCAACGATTGCAGCGCGGCGCGAATGGAGACGCGGCTGACGCCCATCTCCTCCCACGTCAAGCCTCGTCAAGCTATGCTGACCCCGTAACAGCCAAGTTCGGACTTCGCTTTTACGCAATCCGGTACTACAATACCGACAAAGCCTAAAAAAAATGAATGGCCTGGTTTTTTTAACAGTCTGTGGGAGGACTTTCATGAATTGGAAACGTACGGCCGGGGCTTGCCTGGCGGTTGCCATCAGCGTATCGGGCGCCAGCACCGTTTGGGCGGCCGACACCATCAAGATCGGCATGTTCCTGTCCGTCACCGGACAGATGTCGCCCATGGGCGACCCGCAAAAGCGCACCTTCGACTACATGATCGACAAGATCAACGCCCAGGGCGGTGTTCTCGGCCGCAAGGTCGAGGCCATCATCTATGACGACGGGTCCGAGCCGGAAAAGGCCGCCACCTTCGTCAAGCGCCTGATCGAGAACGACAAGGTCGACATCATCATCGGCGGATCGGGGACACCGACCAGCATGGCGGTGCTCGGCCTGATCGAGCGGGCTGAAATTCCGTATATGTCGCTGGGTGGCGGCACCGCCATCGGCGATCCCGTGCGCAAATGGACCTTCAAGTTCCCGCAATCGGATCGTCTGGCCGCCGAAAAGGTTCTGGCCGACCTCAAGAAGCGCGGCCTGACCAAGATCGCCCTGCTGTCCGAGAACGTTGGTTTCGGCAAGTCCGGTCACGACCAGACCCTGAAGCTGGCCCCCAATTACGGCATCGAAATCCTGGTGGACGAGGTCTACTCGCCCAAGGATCCCGACGTCACGCCGCAATTGACCAAGATCCGCGGCACGGCCGGCGTACAGGCGCTGTTCGTGTTCGGCACCGGCACCGGCCCGGCCGTGGTCACCAAGAACCTGCGCCAGATGGGTCTGACCCTGCCCACCTATCAGTCCCATGGCGTCGCCTCCAAGGAATTCCTGCGTCTGGTCGGCACCGCTGCCGACGGCATGCGCCTTCCCGCCGGGGCCCAGGCCGTGGCGGAGCAATTGCCGGCCAGTGATCCCCAGAAGGCCGTGGTCATGGCCTTCAAGAAGGAATACGAAGAAAAAAACAAGCCGCTGGAAGCCGGCCCCCTGCCCGGTCATGGCCTCGACGCCCTGATGATGGCCATGGACGCCTTCAAGCGTGCCGGAACCACCGACAAGGCCAAGGTCCGCGACACCATCGAGCAGACCAAGGGCTTCGTCGCCACCACCGGCATCTTCACCTACTCCCCCACCGATCACATGGGCCTGGGCCTCGACGCCTTCCATATGGTCGATATCAAGAACGGTGACTGGGTCATCGCCGACTGACCTGTCATGACATAAGGCGAGCCGCATCGAGCGGCTCGCCGTTCTTTTGAGCGGGGCACGGACATGAACGCTGCCGACGAGATTCTAGGGCCGAGCCTCCAGGCCGGCCGAGGGGACCAGCTTGCCCTGATTTGCGGCGGGGTCACCTTGACATATGCCGAGCTGGACCGTCTGGCCTGCCGCTATGGCAATGCCATGCTGGCCGCCGGAATGGGGCACCAGCAGCCGGTCCTGCTGCTGCTCGACGACGGCCCCGAACTGGTGGCCGCCTATCTCGGCGCCATGAAGGCCGGGCTGGTGGCGGTCGCTCTCAATACCCGTCTCGCCGCCAAGGATCTGGGCCATGCCCTGGGGGACAGCGGCGCGCCGCTGCTGCTGGCCGAGATCGGGCTGAGGGATTTGGCCATCGAGGCCGCCGCCATCGCCGAATGCTCGACAAAGATGGTCTTCACCGACCAATTCCCCGATTTCCTGGCCGGCGCCTCCGAGCACCTGGCTTCCGTCCCCATGGCGCCCGAAGACTCGGCCCTGTGGATGTACACCTCGGGCACCACCGGCCAGCCCAAGGGCGCCGTGCATGTCCATGGCTCCATTCCCCTGGGTGAGCGCCACGTGCGTGAGAATCTGGGGATCGCGCCCGGCGACCGCCTGTTTTCCACCTCCAAGCTGTTCTTCGCCTATCCCCTGGGCCATTGCCTGATCGGCGGATTGCGCGCTGGCGCCACCCTGGTGCTGCATCGCGGCTGGCCCGATGCCGCCGCCGCCGCCGAGGTCATCGCCCGCACCAGACCCAAGGTGGTCCTTTCGGTTCCCTCCCTCTACCGCCTGATGTTGAAGGAGGGCATGGCCTCCAGTCCGGCCTTCCGCGACGTCCGCACCTGGGTCTCGGCGGGCGAGAACCTGCCGGCCGAGCTGTGCCGTCGCTGGATGGAAGAGAGCGGCGGCCTGATGCTGGAAGGGATTGGCTCCACCGAGGCGCTGTTCCTGTTCATCGCCAGCACGCCCCAGGCCATGAAGCCCGGCGCCTGTGGCCGCCCCCTGCCCTGGACCGAGGCGCAGCTGCGCACGCCGGCGGGCGAGATCATCACCCAGGCCGATGTGGCCGGCGATCTGTGGGTGCGGATGGACTCCTTGTTCCGCCGCTATCACAACCGTCCCGATGTTACCGAGCGGGTCTTGCAGGACGGCTGGTGGAAGACCGGCGACGTCTTCGCCTTCGATGCCGAGGGCTGGTGGAGCCCGCAGGGGCGCTCCGACGACATGATCAAGGTTTCCGGCCAATGGGTCAGTCCCTCCGAAGTGGAAGAGGCCGCTCTGATGGTGCCGGGCATCGCCGATGCGGTGGCGGTGGGCATCCCCAACGAAGACGGGCTGGTCCGGCTGGTTCTTTACGCCGTCCCGGAAATCGGTGAGCACGAACCTCTCCTCGAGGCCCGCGTGGTCGAGACCCTGCGCGCCAAGCTGGCCATCTACAAATGCCCCCGCACCGTCCGCTTCCTGGAGACCATTCCCCGTACCGCCACCGGCAAGGTGCAACGATTCAAGCTGCGACAGACGGAGGCACCGTCATGAAGGCCATCATCGTCGATGCGTTCGGCGGACCCGAGGCCATGCGCTGGGGCGAGATCGCCACCCCTTCGCCCGGCCCCGGCGAGGTTCTGATCCGCATTCACGCCACCAGCGTCAATCCGGTGGAGTGGAAGATCCGCGAAGGTGGCCTGGCCAGACTGTTTGCCTGCAAGTTTCCCCTGATCCTCGGCTGGGACGCGGCCGGCACCATCGCCGCCCTGGGCGAGGGCGTCGGCGGCTTCGCCATCGGTGACCGGGTGTGGTCCTATTGCCGCAAGCCCGAGATCCAGTGGGGCACCTACGCCGAATACGTCACCATGAGCGCCGAAGCGGTGGCACCCATGCCCGCCAATCTCAGCTTTGCCCAAGCCTCGACCATTCCGCTGGTGGGCCTGACCTCGTGGCAATCGCTGTTGGACGTGGCCGAGATCCGCCCCGGCCAGACCGTGCTGATCCATGCCGGCGCCGGCGGGATCGGCTCCCTGGCCGTGCCCTTGGCCAAATGGGCGGGCGCCACCGTGATCGCCACCGCCCGATCCGCCAATCACGATTACGTCCGCGCCCTGGGCGCCGATCACGTCATCGACTACACCGCTACCGACTTTGTCGCCGCCACCAGGGCCATCGTGCCCGCCGGATTCCACATGGTCTTCGGGACGGTGGGCGGCGAGGTGCTGACCCGCAGCTACGAGGTGGTCAGGCCCGGCGGCATCCTGGTCTCCATTACCGACAAGACCGACAAGGATCTGGCCGAGCGCCTGGGCATCCGCGTCAAATACGTCTTCGTCCAGCCCAACGGCGCGCAACTCCGCACCCTGGCCGGGCTGGTGGAACAAGGAATACTGCCGGTCCCGGATATCGAGGAAATGCCGCTGGCCCAGGCCGCCCAGGCCCTGGAACGCTCCAAGACCGGCCATGTGCGCGGCAAGATCGTGCTGCGGGTGGATTAAGGCCAGACCCGCCCTTAATAAGCTCGGCCTTATTCCTCGCCCTTGAAGTAGGAGCGGTAAAGCATGTCCTCGCCCAGGATATGCTCGAGCAGCCAGGCTTTGAGGAAGGCGGTCATTTCCGTGGTCAGGGCGTCGGGGGTCTCGCCGGCCAGATGGCGGTCGCGGAAGGCCACCACCGAATCCTTCAGGCGGATGTGATCGGCCACCTGCTTGTCCAGCCGGGGATAGGTCTTGGATTTGAGCGCCATTTCCTCGGCGGCGAAATGCGTGTCGGCATAGGCCAGCAATTCGTCGAACAGCCACCCCAACTCGTCGATGCCCTCGCCGCCATGCCAGGCGTCGTACAGGCGGTTGAGCAGGGTAATCAGACGCTGATGGTCCGCATCCATGCGAGCCGATCCGACGCTGAACGTGGAATCCCACTCAATCAGGGGCATGACGTGACCCATTCCAGCCAGTATGAACAATCATTCTCATTAGTCATAGGTGATGGCCGAAGCCGCGACAAGCCCCAGGGTGTGCATATATGACCGAATATCGGTTCCGCCCCACCTCTGGCTTTTGATGGTTGCACTGCGAAGCCGGTGCCCGCATCATCCGGCCCCGATTGAAAGCGCAAGCGGAACCATCATGCAAGCCATGCTAGAAGCCTTTTTCCTCGGCATCATCGAGGGTCTGACCGAATTCCTGCCGGTGTCGAGCACCGCCCATCTCATGCTGGTCGGCGACATGCTGGGCTTCGAAGGCCCCCCCGGCAAGACCTTCGAAATCGTCATCCAGTTGGGGGCGATCCTCGCCGTCTGCGTGGTGTTCTGGTCGCGCCTGTGGGGCGTGGCCACCACCTTGACCCAACCCCGCTCCTTCGCCTTCGTGCGCAACGTCGTGGTGGCCTTCCTGCCGGCGGCGGTGATCGGCGCCACGCTTTACAAATACATCAAGCAAATGCTGGAAAGCCCGGTGATCGCCGCCAGCGCCCTGGTCATCGGCGGCTTCGCCATCCTGGCCATCGAACGCCTGGTCAAACGGGCCCGCGTCCATGATATCGAGGACATGTCGCCTTTCCTGGCCCTGGGCGTGGGCTTTTGCCAGGTGCTGGCCATGGTTCCCGGCGTGTCGCGGGCCGGCGCCACCATCATGGGGTCCATGCTGCTGGGTGTCGAGCGACGGGCGGCGGCCGAGTTCTCGTTCTTCCTGGCCATCCCGACCATGTGCGGCGCCTCGGCCTATTCCCTGTACAAGAACTGGGCGACGCTGTCCTTCGACGGCGCCGGCCTGATCGCCATCGGCTTTGTCGCCGCCTTCCTGTCGGCTCTGGTGGTGGTCAAGGGCTTCATCGGCTTCGTCGGCCGGCACGGCTTCGCGCCGTTCGCCTGGTATCGTATCGGCTTCGGTGGGTTGATGCTGGTCGTCCTGCTCAGCCGCTGAACCTCCGCAACCCTCAAGGCCCCGTCGCCCCACCGGGCGGCGGGGCTTTTGCTTGGGCAGTCGCCGCCGTCTTGCTTTCGCCATAAGAAAAGGGCCGCCGAAAACCGGCGGCCCTCAAAGTCTGAAAACCAGTCAGCCTTAGTGCCCGGAAGCACCCTCGGCACCCAGGCCGGTCTCGGACCGGATGGACTGGGCTTCGTAGGCCGCCCGCTCTTCCGCCGCCCGCGGGCTGTTGTCGAGAACCGAGAACAGCCACGAGAAGAAGAAGGCCGACGGGATGGAGAACACCGCCGGATAGGCGTAGGGGAAGAGAGCATCGCTGAAGCCGAAGCTCTGCACCCACACCGCCTTGGACAGAACCACCATGATCACCGACATCAGCAGGCCGATATAGCCGCCGAGGATGGCGCCACGGGTGGTCAGGCCGCCCCAGAACATGGACAGCACCAGCACCGGGAAGTTGGCGGACGCCGCCACCGAGAAGGTCAGGGCGACGATGAACGCCACGTTCTGCTTCTCGAAGATCAGGCCCAGCAACACCGCGATCACGCCCAGGCAGATGGAGGCGATCTTGGAGACGTTGACCTCGCGGCCTTCCGTCGCCTGACCATGCATGATCACGCTGGCGTAAAGGTCGTGGGAGATGGCCGAGGCGCCGGCCAGGGTCAGACCCGACACCACCGCCAGGATGGTGGCGAAGGCCACCGCCGAGATGAAGCCCAGGAACAGGTCGCCGCCGATGGCATGGGCCAGCCACACCGCCGCCATGTTGTTGCCGCCCTTGAGGCCCGAACCCAGACCCGACACCAGATAATCGGGATTGGTGCCGACCATGGTGATGGCGCCGAAGCCGATGATGAAGGTCAGGATGTAGAAATAGCCGATGAAGCCGGTGGCGTAGAACACCGACTTACGGGCTTCCTTGGCATCGGGAACGGTGAAGAAGCGCATGAGGATATGGGGCAGGCCGGCGGTGCCGAACATCAGGGCCAGACCCAGCGAGATGGCGTCCAGCGGATTGGTGACCAGCGCACCGGGAGCCATGATGGCGCCGTGCTTGGGATGGACTTCGACGCCCTTGGCGAACAGAGCCTCGAACGAGAAGCCGAACTTGCTCATCACGCCGAAGGCGATGAAGGTGGCGCCGCCCAACAGCAGGCAGGCCTTGATGATCTGCACCCAGGTGGTGGCGACCATGCCGCCGAAGGTAACGTAGACCATCATCAGCGCGCCGACGATCATCACCGCGTAGACGTAGTCCATACCGAACAGCAGCTTGATCAGCTGGCCGGCACCGACCATCTGGCCGATCAGGTAGAAGATCACGACGATCAGCGAGCCGGTGGCCGCGAAGGTGCGGACCGGGGTGCGGCCCAGGCGGTACGACGCCACGTCGGCGAAGGTGTACTTGCCCAGATTGCGCAGGCGCTCGGCGATCAGGAACAGGATGATCGGCCAGCCCACCAGCCAGCCCACCGAGAAGATCAATCCGTCATAGCCAGAGCCGTAGACCAGAGCGGAAATGCCCAGGAACGACGCGGCCGACATATAGTCACCGGCGATGGCCAGACCATTCTGGAAGCCGGTGATGCCGCCGCCGGCGGCGTAGAAATCAGCGGCGGTCTTGGTACGGCCGGCCGCCCAGTAGGTGATCCCCAGGGTCAGGCCCACGAAGATCACGAACATGACAATGGCGTGCCAGTTGGTTTCCTGCTTGGCGGCGTTGCCGAGATCGGCACCGGCCGCCATGGCGGCACTGGCCAGCAGCATCATGCCGCCGGCGGCGAGTGCCACCGTGAGAGCGTTCTTGGTCGTCTTCATCAGCGGGATTCCTCGATGATCTGGCGGTTGAGTTCGTCAAACTCGCCATTGGCGCGATAAACGTAGATGCCGGTCAGCACGATGGCCGACAGGATCACGCCGACACCGATGGGGAAGCCCACGGTGGTGACGCCGGCGTCACTCAGCTTGGTGCCCAGGAACGCCTTGTTGAAGGCGATCAGGGAGATGAAGCCGAAATAAATAGCCAGCATGATCACGGACAAGGTCCAAGCGAACACCGTCCGCTTCTTGACCAGTTCCGCGAATTTCGGATTGTTCCGAATGTGGTTCGCACTTGCGAGATGTTGTGCTTTCACTTTGACCCTCCACTTTGTCATCGTCGAGCCCGACGGGCCCGGACGACAGATGTTTTCAGTCCCGGTCTTATTGCCGGTTGTGTGATTCTTAAGCGTGCGGGCGCGCCAGGGCACCTATGCGTACGCGTCATACGCCCACAGCTTGCCTGAGGCGACGAACCTCATTAACATCCGCGTCCTTTGCCGTCAACACCAACTGAAAGCACCCGCTTTATTCGATAGGTTATTCTAATGAGAAATTAGGTATTCATCACCTACGTATCCCGACTATTCTCAAGACAAAACCATACACTCTTTTAGTTTTTGCTTAGTTTACAGCAAATGACACTTGGAACGATCAGCAACCTTCCTTGATTGAGCCGAGCCTTTATCGAGTAAACACCACAGCGTGTTCTCGAAAAACATTTTGACCCACACTTAGACTTGCTCTATCGCAGTCTCTTCCCAGCTGAAATCAGTTGAATTTTCCAACTTCGCCACTATCGTAATCGCGCCATGAATGACATCGCCGCACTCGCCCGTCTCGACAGCTTTCCTTATCGCCACCGCCTGCGCGAGGTGATGAGCACACCGGTCCTGACGGCCCCGGTTTCCCTCAGCCTGAACGACGCCGTGCATATGATGTACGAGTCGCGGGTGTCCTCCATCGTCGGAATCGATGGGCAGGGCAAGACGGTCGGGATCTTCACCGAACGCGACCTGCTGCGTATCCTTTCCAATTCCGGGCCGGCCGGGCTGGAAGCCTCCCTGGACGAGACCATGACCCGTCCGGTGGCCACCGTGCCCGCCGACGCCTATGTCTATGTTGCCCTGGCCCGCATGACCCGCATGGGCTTGCGCCATCTGGTGGTGGTCGATACCGAGAACCGCCCGCTGGGCATGGTGACGGGCCGTGCCCTGCTCAAGGTCCGCGCCACCGAGGCGCTGGTGCTGGGCGATTCGGCGGAAAGTGCCGGCAATCCCGACGAGATGAAGGCGGTGATGTCCAACCTGCCCAAGCTGGCCAAGGGCCTGCTGGGCGAGGGCGTGACGGCGCGCAATATCGCCTCGGTCATCGCCCTGGTGCTGCGCGATCTGACGGCGCGCGCCGCCGAATTAGCCGAACAATCCCTGCTCGACGACGGCTGGGGAGCGGCTCCCGCCCGCTATGCCGTGCTGATCCTGGGCTCGGGCGGCCGCGGCGAAAGCCTGCTGGCCTTCGACCAGGACAACGCCATCGTCCATGACGGCAAGCCCGCCGACGATCCTTGGTTCGCCGAATTGGGTAAACGCCTGAACGAAAGCCTGAACAAGGCCGGCATTCCGTTTTGCGACGGCGGCGTCATGGCCCGCGAATCCAAATGGCGCAAGAGCCTGGACGAATGGCGTGACGAGGTCCATGGCTGGGTGTTCTCCGTCGAGAACCAGACCGTGATGTTCTGCGACATCTTCTTCGACTTCCAGCCGGTCTGGGGGGACCGCGCCCTGGCCGAGGAATTGCGGGTCATGGCCATGGAGAAGGCGGCGCAATCGGCCTTCTTCCTGCGCTATCTGGCCCAAAACGTGGCGGGCATGGACGGCTCCATCGGCCTGTTCGGCAATTTCGTCACCAAGCAGGGCCGTCTCAACGCGAAGAAGTTCGGCCTGCTGCCCCTGGTCAGCGCGGCGCGCATGCGGGCCATCCGTGGCCACATCACCGCCACCGGCACCGACGAGCGCTTTGCCGCCCTCAAGGAGAGCGGCGCCCTGCACGAGGACGACCTGCGTGACTTCGTCGAAGTGCGCGAAATCGTGCTCCGCGTCATGCTGGAGCAGCAACTGGCCGACCTGGCCATGAACATCCCCGCCTCGGCCCGCATCGACCCCAAGCGCTTCGACAAGCGGACCCGCGCTCGCCTGGCCTGGGCCTTCAAGCGCCTGAAGACCCTGAAATTCGTCTGCGGCGTCGGCGGCTGAGTTTCGCGGGCTGAGCCCCTTTCCGGGTCACAGCACTCTTTGGCGCTCGTGCAGGATCAGGGCGATATCCAGGGTCTTGACCGCCTGATCCAGGGTATGGATGCCACGGCCTTCCAGGGCCTCGATCTGACGCAGCAGCACCGCCGCCGTCACCATGGCGTCGCCCAGGGCGGTATGGCGGTCGGTGATGACGATGCCATAGCGATCACAGATATCGTCCAGGGAATGCCCGGCATCGGGACCGTCCAGGTAGTTGGACAGGATCATGGTGTCGAGCACCGGATTATCGAACTTGATCCCCATGTCGCGCTCGCGCATACGCAGGAATTTGAGGTCGAAGGCGGCGTTGTGGGCCACCAGCACCGCGTCGGATATATAAGTATGGAATTGGGGCAGCACCACCGACACCGGCGGCTTGTCGATCACCATGTCGTCGGTGATACCATGGAAACGGATGGATTCGGCCGGAATGGGGCGGCCGGGATTGACGATGCGATTGAAGCTTTCCCCCGACAGGATGCGGCCGTTGACGATCCGCACGCCGGCGATGGAGACGATCTGGTCGCCCTGGGAGGGATGCAGGCCGGTGGTTTCGGTATCGAAGACCACGAAGGTCAGATCGCGCAGCGGCCGGGAGCCGCTGGCGCCGGTATCCCGTGACTGCTCCAGCAGGGTCATGTCGTAGAATTCAGGCCGGCCGGGCAGAATCTGGCGGCCATGGCCGTGCTGCTCCACACCCCGGCGCATGGGCAGGCGCACGGCACCGCCGCCGTCGCGGCGCTCGCGCATCAGCTCGGCTCCGGCATGATGCTCGAGCACGTCCTTCACCGTCATGCCGCCCAAGGCCACCAGGGGCTGCGCCAGCCAGCGCTCCAGCAACGCCTGTTCCAGCACGTCGCCACGCCAGGCGAACTCGACCCAGCAACCGCTTTCATCCATTCCCGCCGACAGGTCGAACTCGGTGGCGCCCATGCGGTCGGCGGTTCGCCAGATCAGGGATTCGATGGCCATGACCAGGGAGTGGGAATCGCCGTGCAGCCATACCGGCAGGCCGATGACGGTGGCCGACAGTCCTTCGCCCAGGCGCGAGGCCACGAAGCTCAGTAATTCGGTGGAGCTGATATCGGCCATGGGCCACCAGCCGGCCAACATGGCGTGATACCCCTTGGTAACCCGCTTGACCGCCTCGCCGATGACCGCGCATTCGTCGCGAACCGCCTGGGATTCGCCCGAGGAAATGATCATGCGCCGGAGCGGCATCTCGATATCCTCGGCCACCTGACGCAACAGGGCATCGCGTGACGCCAGGGCCGCCAATTGGGGGCCGGCATCCTCCAGGGTGACCACATAGCCGGTCACCGAGCCGGCATCGCTACGGATCAGGGTCATGCGCGATTGCAGCAGCATCCGGTCATCGACCGTCCCGGCCAGGAACGGCAGGCCCCGCTCGACGCCGCCGGCGCGATTGCCCAGGATGTCCATCATGTGTTCGACCGGCTCGCGCGAGATCGTCTCGAACAGCGACCGGCCCAGGCCCAGCTCGGCGGTCTCGCGCAGCATATCGAAGGCCACCTGATTGTATAAAACCAGTTGGTGGCGCTGATTGCACACCACCACGCCTTCGTGAAGATCGTTGAGGATGGCGGCCAGACGGTTGGAATTCTCTTCCGACTTGCGGGTGGCGGCGGACAGGCCCTCGGCCAGTTCGGCCCTGGCCCGGACCATGCGCGAGCAGACCTCGTTCACCGCTTCGGGCAGGGGGGACACCATGAAATAGCGCTCGGGATCGACACCCTCGCGCCCGCCGGTACCATAGGCGATCGCCCGGACCTCGGAGGCCATCTTCTTGATGGAGCGAACCACCAGGAACTCGATGGCCTTCCACGACACCGCGAACAGCACCGTCGCACCGGCGAGGGATACCAGCACCAGAGCCGTCAGTTCCTCACGATCGACCACCCCCTGGGAGAGGAAATAGCCGGCCGCAATGGTCACCGCCACATCGACGGCAAACGCCGCCGCGAGCCATGGGAACGGGCCTCGCCACTTGACCGCCACTGAGACGTCTCCTCAACCGTTATCGTTCTTTAGTCTTTCGCATTATGACGCCGTGCCCAGTCGGCCACGTCAACCCCGGATATTCATCCGGGGCGGCAAAATGACGAAAGATGCGACAACGGTGGAGGGTGATGCCGCCTCAGAAACCCGGCAGCCCATGACGCGAGACGATCAGGGCCAGGGCTGCGGTAACGGTGGAACCGCTGTAATAGCTTTGCAGCAGCAGGCGCGGATCAATGCCCAGAGCCCGCGCCGATTGCCCGGCCTGCTCCTTCAAGCGGGCTTCCAGGTCCGCGGCCCAAAGAGTATAGCCGCTGTCGAACAGGGGGTAGGACATCTCGATCTCCAATGACCGGCCACCCCATCGGGGGCGACCCAGGAATCGAGAATGCTCCTCCTTGATGGCGGTCTTGAGACGGGATTAGGGCGAAAGTGCGGCTATTTGCAACTGGGCAGGCGCCG
The DNA here is from genome assembly GCA_016195125.1 of Magnetospirillum sp. Classification (GTDB taxonomy): domain Bacteria; phylum Pseudomonadota; class Alphaproteobacteria; order Rhodospirillales; family Magnetospirillaceae; genus Phaeospirillum. Next base: position 11,785 of record JACQAD010000148.1, on the reverse strand, counting down.
CATCTGCTCGATGGTCGCGGTGGCGGCGGCGCGCGGACATGACGGCTCCACGGCAGGGGCCGGAACCGGGACGGCGGCGGCCGGAACCATCGGGCGCGGCGGCGGCGCTGACACCGCCGGCGGGCTTACGACCTTGACCGGCGCAGGCTTGGCCGCCGGAGCGGTCGAAGGAGCCGCCGGAGCGGGAATGATGATGGCGGCGGGGACCGGCGCCGCCGGCGGCGGCTCGCTCGCCTCGGCCGGCTTGTCCGCAGGCCCTTTGGGCTCGGGAGGTCTGGCTGGACCGGGACGGGTATCGGCCTCGGAGGCGCCGGGCAGATTGAGATAGGGCGACGGGCTGGAAATGGGCGGGCCGACCAGCACCTTGAAGACACCGCCGATGCCGTCGACGATATCGTCAAGGGTCGAGCTTTCTCCCGCCTTATCCTCGGCCATGGCCGGCGACACCGCCAGCCCCAACAGACAGAGGATCAGAACCGCTCCGCGCCACATCCCTGCCACGGCGGGCTCAATCAGCCAATTCGATGGCGTAGTTCTCGATCACGGTATTGGCCAGCAGACCCTTGCACATCTGCTCGACGGCCTCCTTGGCCTTGGCGCGATCGGTCTCGGCCAGATCGAGTTCGATGTACTTGCCCTGACGGACATCATTAACGCCGGCGAAGCCCAGCGAGCCCAGCGCATGCTGCACCGCCTTGCCCTGGGGGTCGAGAACGCCGTTCTTGAGAGTGATGTGGACTTTGGCTTTCACGGGAGTCTTCCAGTGGAAATCGGAGAAAGGGGTAAGGGGGCATCAGCCCCCTTACTGCATGGTCGCCGGGCCCTTGAGGTCGCGGGGACCGCCTTCGGGCAGGATGCCGAGACGACGGGCCACTTCCTGATAGGCTTCCTCGACACCGCCGAGATCGCGGCGAAAGCGGTCCTTATCCATCTTGTCGCCGGTCTTGATGTCCCACAGACGGCAGGAATCCGGGCTGATCTCGTCGGCCAGCACGATCTGCATGTCGTCGCCGTTATAAAGGCGGCCGAACTCGATCTTGAAGTCCACCAGACGGATACCGACCCCCAGGAACAGGCCACAGAGGAAGTCGTTGATCCGCAGGCTGAGCGACATGATCTCGTCGAGATCCTGGGTGGTGGCCCAGCCGAAGGCGGTGATGTGCTCTTCCGAAACCATGGGATCGCCCAGCGCATCGGATTTGAAGCACCATTCGACGATGCAGCGCGGCAGAGCGGTACCCTCGGACAGGCCGAAGCGCTGCGCCAGAGAACCGGCCGCCACGTTGCGGATCACCACCTCGAGCGGAACGATCTCGACCTCACGCACCAGTTGCTCACGCATGTTGAGGCGGCGCACGAAATGGGTGGGAATGCCGATCTCGCCGAGGCGGAGCATCAGGTATTCGGAAATGCGATTGTTCAGCACGCCCTTACCGGTGATGGTTCCGCGCTTCTTGTTGTTGAAGGCGGTGGCGTCGTCCTTGAAGTACTGGACGAGAGTCCCGGGCTCCGGTCCCTCGAAGAGGACTTTGGCCTTGCCTTCGTAAATCTGTCTGCGTCTGGCCATGGGAAAATTCCGATGTGATTGGCGCCCAAAGGCGCAAGACGGCGGCGGAGCACGGACAGGGCGATGGACTCGATCGAGGCGCCCGCCGACCGGTTCGAGTTTGATATAGCAGGGTCGGAAGGGGGAAACAACGCCGCGTCAGGCGACGTCGCGTCTTTCCCGCGAGCGCTCGGCGATGAAGCGCGACAATTCCCCGGCGGGCGCCCGATCCTCGGCGAAGCGGAGCTGGGCATTGCCCTCGCCCATCTCGACCACGTGGCACGGAATCCTGACGCCCAACCCCTCGACCTGCAAGGCGCCGTCACTGCCGGCGATGTGCTCGGGGACGGCGGTCAGGCGGCCACCGCAGAGGGAGATATCGGCCAGATTGGCCTCGATGACCTGCCCGCCCAGCTCCACCGCGGCCTTCTGGTCGAGATGAACGCGGGGATTGCGGCGCCGGTTGACCTCGGGCGTCGCCGAGCGCACGGCGGAATTGACCGCCACCCGCAAGTCGCGGATCCGGCCGGCCATGTGGTGAAGCAGTTCGCGGACCTCGACGGCATGCTGGCCGGTGGACGAGGCTTCGGCGGCGACGGTGGCGATATGGGAGGACACCTCCTGCGCGGCGGCGCTGGTTTCCACCACGTTGCGGGTGATTTCCCGGGTGGCCGAATCCTGCTGGCGTACGGCGGCGGCGATGGAGGCGGACATGCCTTCCACGTCTTGAACGGTGTTGATCATGCCCTCGATACAGGCGGCCACATCGCGCCCGACGCTCTGCAGGGTCGTGACCTGACGCGAGATTTCCTCGGTGGATTTGGAGGTCTGATTGGCCAGGGTCTTGACCTCGCCCGCGACGACCGCGAAGCCTTTGCCCGCCTCGCCGGCCCGCGCCGCCTCGATGGTGGCGTTCAGGGCCAGCAGATTGGTGTGCTGGGCGATCTCGGCGATCATGGAGGCCACGTCGCCGATCTTGTCCATGGCCCCGGTAAGGGAGGCGACGATACCGGCCGCCTTGGTGGCCTGAACGACCACCCGCTCCACCGCCTCGTTGGAATGATCCACCTGGCGGGCGATCTCCTGGATGGAGGCCGACAATTCCTCGGAGGCGCCGGCCACGGTCTGGGCGTTGCGCAGCGCCTGCTCGGCGGCGGCGGCGACGGCTTGGGAATGCTCCCCGACGCTGTGGGCCGAATCGGCCATGGCGGCGGCGCTGGAACTGACACGATCACCTTCGGACGCCACCGCCTCCACCGCCGAGGCGGTCTCGATCTCGACGGCGTCAGCCATGGACAGCAGCGCCGCCCGGCGCGAGGCCTCGGCCGCCGCCTCGTGGCGCTGGCGGGCTTCCTCCAGCGCCTTGACCTCACCCGACTTGCTGCGGAACAAGGCCAGGGCGCGGGCGATCGGCCCGAACTCGTCGCGGCGATTGCCGTCCAGTTCCAGAACATCGCCGCGCTCGTCCAGGACGGCGGATACGTCATTTTGCAGCCGGCCGAAAAGGCGCGAGGCATAGGCCCCGATCAACAGCGCGATCACCAGATTGATAATGATGCCGATGAGGCAGGTGACCAGCAGAGTGGTCTGGAGCGAGTCGTTGGCGGCCCGCACCGTATGGGTCTGCTCCAGCAATTCGCCCATAGCGGCCCAGGCGAAGTCGTTGACCGAGGAGGACGCCACGTCCATGCGCTCGGACAAGGCTTTCGCGCTGGCGTCGAAGGCCTCCATTTTGACGTTGCCCGCCTCCTGGCCATCCTTCACATAGGCCTCGGCCATGCTGCGACCGGCGGCATAGTACTGCCTGAACAGCTCCTCCATCCCCGCCAGGGTGCGGCTGAGTTCGTCAAGCTTCAGTTGGGTCGCCAGATCACGGGCGGTGGCCAGATCCTCGGCAAAATGACGGGCGAATTCCTCGGCCTCGCCGAATCCCTCCCCATTGCCGGTGGCCGAGACGTCGGTCAGGAATTGCTGAACCTGAACGATGTCGTAACGCATGTCCTTCAGCGCCAGCAGCAGCGGAATGCCCTGGTTGGAGGTCAGATCCGCCTTGCCCTCGATGGTTTCGAGCGGAGCCGCCTGCTTGGCTATGGTCGAAATCGTCACGCCGGCCAGACCGGCAGTAATGGCGATGCAGGCGGCAAAACCGGCAAGAACAAGGCTGCGGAGCTTCATAATCTCAACCAAATCCACTTTGCAGATCTGGCCGGATGCTAGGCGGCAGCTACAACATTAGCAATACATACAATGGGTCTAGCCCCTGGATTTGCGCCATTTGTGACATTCTATGACGATACCGCGACATATGTAGTTTGATCAGGGCGCCCGGCGGCAAAGCGCCAGACTGGCGCTACTTCACCCAAGGCCGGTGCCGGCAATGCGATGAGTGAGCTGGATACGGTGCCGAAGCCGCTGGCCCGCGTGAAGCACATGGCGGCGTCCTCCTCACCCTCGACACCACCGCCACCGGTATCGGCCATCAGTACCGGCCATTGCCCCCAGGCCCCGCCCTCGGGATCGACGGGATCGGGACAGGGCGGCGGCAACGCCTGAAAGCGCTCAAGATAGGCAGCGATACGCGGGCTGGTCCGGTCGTCAAGGTCCAGGGCGCTCAGCATGTGCAGGCCCGGCGCGATGGGCCGGGCCTCAACCCGCCGGCCATCGGCCCGCAGCCAGAAGGCGTCGCGATTGTCGGCGACCACCATGTTGAAAGGGCGATACGATGCCCCATCCAACTGGGCAAGAGCCTGGGCGGCATCGGCGGCATCGGCGTGGTCCAGCGCCTCGAGCACCAACTCACCGCGCGACCGCTTGCCCGGCGCGGGGCCAAGGGTGCCCATGCGGTTGAGGATGGCCGCCACCATTCCGGTCTCGTTGATCCCCAGCCATGTGCCGCCGGCCAGTTCATCCAGACCGGCCAACACCTCGGGCCGGTCCTCCCAATGCCGCCCCGGCGGCCGCCAGGGCCGGGTGTTCATTTCGTCGCGATTGGCGGCGATGATCAGGGGCCAGTCGGCACCGGGCCGCCGCAGGAGGACAAGAGTGCACATGGATCAAAAATCCATTTCTAGGAACGCTGTCGAACGTTATAACACCGACAGGGCGCCGGTCATCGGCAAGAGCGGAGCCCCGACACGCAAGCTTACGGAACCCTGCGCGCCATGAGTGCCTTTGACGATCGCGAGAAAGCCTTCGAAGCCAAGTACCGGCTGGACCAGGAAATGGAATTCAAGGCCAAGATCCGCCGTGACAAGCTGTTCGGCCTATGGGCCGCCGAACAGATGGGCATCGGCGGGGACGCCGCCAAGACCTATGCCCTTTCCGTGATCGACATCGAATTCGACGGCACCGACCACGACGCCGCCCACAAGATCATCCGCGACTTCGCCGCCAGCGGCCTCGCCATGTCCGAAGCGGATATCCGCCATAAGATGGCGGTGCTCATGGAAATCGCCCGCGAGCAGCTGATCGAGGAAATGAAGCGTTGATCAGTTGAGCTGGGCTGCCGCCGGTTCGTCGGCGAAGTCGATCTCTTCGGTCGGAACCGTTCCCGAATAAAAGCAAAAGCCGTTGCGGCCGGAATGCTTGACCCGGTACATGGCCACATCGGCGGCCTTGCAGACCTCGTCCATGGTGTTGCCGTCGTCGGGAAACACCGCGATGCCGATGGAGGCCCCCACCTGGCAGGCGTGTTCATGGTAGTAGATGGGCGTCGCCAGGGTGTCGATGATCTTGCGGGCCACCATGGCGGCCTCGCCGGGACGGCCGATCTCCTCCACCACCACCACGAATTCGTCGCCACCGACCCGTGACACCGTGTCGGAACTGCGGATGCAATGGTTCAGGCGCAGAGCCACCTCGCGCAGAACGGCATCGCCGGCCTCGTGACCCAATGTGTCGTTGATGGGCTTGAACTTATCCAGATCCACGTACAGCAAGGCCATGCGCCCGCCATGCCGGCGCACGCGGGCCAGGGCATGGCTGATACGGTCGTTGAGCAGATTCCGGTTGGGCAGACCGGTCAGGGTATCGTGGTGAGCCAGGCGCTTGATGCGATCCTCGCTCTCCTTGCGCTCGGAGATGTCGCGCAGCACGCCGGTAAACAGCCGCCCCTTGCCGTAGCGCAATTCGCTGACCGAGATCTCCATGGGAAAGCTGCTGCCATCGGCGCGATAACCGATGCTTTCCACCGAGCGCCCCATGAGTTTGGACGCACCGGCCAGATAGCGGGCGAACATATCGTTATGCTGCTCGCGCATTTCCGCCCCCATCAGGGTGCTGATGTGCTGCCCCACCAGCTTGCCCTTGGCGTGGCCGAACATCCGATCGACGGCGGGATTGGCGCTTTCGATGATTCCACGCTCATCGACGGTGATGATGCCCTCGGCCACCGAGGACAGCACGCCTTGCAGCCGTTCCTCACGCTCGCGCAGGGCCGCCGCCGAGCGGACGAATTTCGAGATGTCACGGGCTTCGACCAGAAAGAGCGGATCGGGCCCCGGTACCGGCCGGACACGGATTTCAGCCTCGAACAGCGTGCTGTCGCGGCGCAGCAGCTTCAAGGGCAGGAAATCTTCCTCGGCCAGCAACTCCCAGCCGGCCTCCACCAGAAATCGGTAATCGGATTCGACAAATTCGACAAAGGCGGCGCCCAGAGCGTCGTTCTGATCGACCAGGCCCAGCAGCTTGGCCCCGGCCTGATTGAGGAAAATCACATCGCCATCGCGCAAGATACAGACAAGCGACGACACGAGCTCAAGCAACTCGTGGTCAAGCACAACGGATCCTGCCTCGGCGGCAACGGTAGAGGGCACTTCGCTCCCCTGAACAATCGAGATGCGATGGTCGGCCGAAAGAATGGGGTTGTCAACATCTGTGGCATTTGGCTGCCGTTTTAATCAACCCTTAGATGGACCGCCAGTTCCGCCAGCCGTCCGAACGGTGATTCCCCCGCTTCCAGGGTGAGATTTCCGGCACGGCGCACCCCTTCGCGGCCGAAACGCTCGCGCAAAGCCTCCACCAGCCAGGCCTCGGCCTGGGTCTGGCGGGCTGCGGCCAGGCGTCCGTTCTCCGCCAGAAAATCCCCATGGGCATCGATCCCGGCCAGCAAATCCTCCACACCCTGGCGCTGGGCCGAGGACACCATCAGAACCGGCGGCTCCCAGCCTTCATAGCCGTCACCGCCCAGGCCAAGGGCGCCCAGCACGTCGGCCCGCGCCCGCACCGCCGCCGCTCCCATATCGGCCTTGGTCACCACCACCACATGGGGGATTTCGGCAATGCCCGCCTTCATGAACTGCAAGGAATCGCCCGAGCCCGGCTGGACGCAGAACAGAACCGTATCGGCGACGCCCACCACGTCGGTCTCGCTTTGACCGACACCGACGGTCTCGATCAGCACCATGTCGTAAAGGGCGCGCATCAGCACCATGGACGACACGGTCAGCGCCGCCAGCCCGCCCAGCCGGTCCCGCGCCGCCATGGAGCGAACGAAGACGCCCTGGTCCTCGGGATCGGTGGTCAGACGGGTGCGATCGCCCAGCAAGGCCCCGCCCGAACGCCGTGACGAGGGGTCGACGGCGATACAGCCCACCGTCCGCCCGCGCTGGCGCCAGCCGGAGATGAGGGCGTTCATCAAGGTGGATTTACCGACGCCGGGCGGGCCGGTCATGCCGACCACATGGGCGCGCGGCTCGGCATAGGCACGATCCAGCAAGGCCACGGTGGCGGGGGCATCGGGCGCCCGTTCCAGTTCGGCCAGGGCGCGGGCCAGACCGGCCTTGCCCCCTGCCCTGATCTCGTCGAGGGTCACGCGATGTCCTTTCCTAAATGAAATGCAATTCTCCCCGGCCCGGTCGAGGTGGTCAAGCCGCCCGCGCCGCTTTATAGTGCCCCATCATGACGATCACATTCCGCCAATTGGCCGGCTTCATGCTGGCGATCTGCCTGACATCCCTGGCCGTGGCCCTGGTGGCCCAGTACGGCTTCGGGCTGCGTCCCTGCAATCTGTGCCTGATCCAGCGGGTTCCCTTCGTGCTGGGCGCCCTGTTGGCGGCCCAGGCGCTGCGCCCCGGCCGGCCGGCCGGAACGTTGCTGCGCCTGGCCGGATTGCTGCTGTTGCTCAATGGCGCCATCGCCATCTATCACGTGGGCGTCGAGCAGCATTGGTGGGCCTCGGCGGTTTGCTCTGCGGCCGGTTCCGGCAGTGTCGACGTCGCCGATCTGATGGCCGAGATGACCAAGCCGGTGGAGGCCCAATGCGACCAGCCGGCCTGGTCCTTCCACGGCATCACCATGGCGGCCCTCAACATCCCCTTTTCCGCCGGCATCGGCCTGATCACCTTGTTTCTGCTCCGCCGTCTCCGGGAGGCATGATGACCACGCGCCGCAAAACCGCCGAAGACCGCATTCCCGGCGACCTCGACCATGACCAGCTGATCGACCGCTTCCTCAGGGTCAATCAGGCCGGTGAACTTGGCGCGGTTCGCATCTATCAGGGCCAGATGGCGGTCCTGGGCAAACGCAAGAGCGCCGCCCAGCCGCTGCTCAAGCGCATGACCGAGCAGGAGCAGGAGCATCTCGACACCTTCAACCGTCTGATCGGCGAGCGCCGCACCCGGCCGACCCTGCTGTCGCCATTGTGGCATCTGGCCGGCTTTGCCCTGGGGGCGGGCACGGCGCTGCTGGGCGAGAAGGCAGCCATGGCCTGCACCGTGGCGGTGGAGGAGACCATCGACGAGCATTACGCCCGTCAGGCCGAACAGCTTGGTGACGACGAAGCGGACCTCAAGGCCACCATCGCCAAATTCCGCGAAGATGAGCTGGAGCATCGCGACATCGGATTGGAGAATGGTGCCGAGCAGGCCCCCGCCTATCCGGTCCTGTCGGCGGCCATCAAGGGCGGCTGCCGCCTGGCCATCTGGCTCAGCGAACGGGTTTAGACAAGCCCCCGCAGACGGGCCAGGCAGAAGGCCGACAGGGCGTGCCCGTCCTCGATCTCTCCCGCCAAGGCCATCTCGGCGAAGCGCGACGGCGAGACCGCCACGACGGCGCCGATCCCCTCGGATAATTGCGGTGCGCCGATGCCCGACAACTCGGCCAGATAGAGATCGAGACCGCCATCGGACAAGGAGGTGTCGCAGACCGACTTGCCCAGCCTGACCAGGCTGGCGACGGTGCCGCCGATCTCCTCGGCCACTTCCCGCCGGGCGGTGTCCTCCAACCCGTCGCCGCGCTCCACCGAGCCGCGCGGTATCTCCAGAATCCATTTGCCGACGGCATGGCGGAAGATCCGCACCAAGATGATGTCGCCCAGGTAGAGTCCCAGGATGCCGACCCCCCTTGAATTGGCATAGACCACCCGATTATGGGTTCCCAGCGAGCCGTCGGGAAAGCGCACCGCATCGCGCAGGCCGAGGATATAGGAATCCTCCACCAGCACGCCGACGCTGCTGGCCGCCGCCGGCAGGCCCTTCTTGCGGTTCAGGGCCGCCACATGACGCTGGGCCGCCTTGATCTCGGCTTCGTCCAGCAGGATGCGGATACCGTCCGCGGCCCCGGCGAACAGGTCGGGGCGCTCGGTCAGCAATTGGCGATAGCGCCGGTAATCAGCCCGGCGCCGCGACCCTTTCGTTGTCAATGGCACATCAGCACATGCAGCGGCGCGTGGGAGATGACATGGCGGGTAACGCCGCCCAGGATCAGTTGACGCAGGCGTGAATGGGTATAGGCCCCCATCACCAGCAGATCGGCGCCGCTTTTCACCGCCTGGCGCAGCAATTCCTCGCCGGCATGGGACGCCGAGGCCTGGAGGATGGTGGTGGTGGCGGTGACCCCATTCCAGGCCAGATAAGTCGCCAGCTCTCCCGCCGGAGTCGGGATATCGCCGCCATGACCGGCCTCGGCCACGGTCAGGATGGTCACCGACTTGGCCTCGCGCAGGAAGGGCATGGCCCAGCCCACGGCGCGGGCCGCCTCGGCGCTGCCGTTCCAGGCGATGGCCACCGACGCCCCCGGCAGCGGCGCCGGCTCGGCCGGGCACAGCAGCAGCGGCCGCCCACAGGCCATCAGCGCGGTGTTCAAGGTGATCATGGCCGGCACCTCGGCATCGCCGCCGGGATGGCCGAACACCACCAGATCGGAAACGCGGCCGCGCCAGGCGACCACGTCATCCTCGCGCCCGACCATGTCCACCCACTCGGCCGACAGACCGGACGAACCGGGAGCATCGGCCAGGGGAGCGCCGTTGCGGGCACAGGCCTGATCGAAGGCGGCGCGGGCATCCTTGGCCCGCTGCGCGCCCTGCCCCTCGGCCAAGGCGATCATTTCCTCGACCATGGCGCCCGACATGCCCTCGCCGACCAGCGGCACGGCGGTGGTGGGATCCGCGCGCACATGCAGGCCGACAACATGACTGGAATAGCGTCCGGCCAGACGCAGGGCCGTATCCAGCGCTGCCGGAGCGGAAGCGGCATCGCCGACCGGAACCAGAATGGACTTGAAGGCGGACATGACGGCTCTCCCTTACAAAAGCTGTCCCATTATGCGCCTGAACCCGGCGGTTGGAAATCCGCCCCGACGGCAGCGCCCTATACGCCCAGCGCAGCTCTCCCGGCGGCCAGGGTCACATCCTTGGGCGGCGAGGAATCGATTCGGGTCCAGGCGATGGCTCCGAGATCGTAGCCGAGTTGCCGTCGCAGCACGTCGGGGGTGGCGTCGGAGACGTTGGCCTTGCGCTCCAAGATCCGCTCGGCCGACACGTCCGGCGGCGCCTCCAGCCACAACCCGTCGAAGCGCACCCCGGCCCGGCTGGCCACCTCCTCGATGGCGGCACGCTGCTCGGGCATGGCGAAGACGGCGTCGGCCACCGCCGAATGGCCGTCGGCCAGCAGGCCGGCGCAGGTCTCGTACAGGCATTGATAGGTTCGCTCGGTGGCTTCGGCGGTATAGCCGTCGGCCCCCAGGCGCTCGTGAATGGGCAACCCGGCCAGATGCTTGCGCAGGGAATCGCTGCGCACCACCGCCGCTCCCGGCACCGCCAGGAAGGGGGCCAGTTCACGGCCCATTCGGGACTTGCCGCTGCCCGACAATCCCCCCACCGCCAGCAGGCGCGGCGCCGGCGGCGTCAGATAGGAGATGGCGGCGGACAGATAAGAGCGCGCATCCAGGCTCAGACTCTCCCGCTCGGCCCCCTGCGCCGCCGCCGCCGTGGTGGCGGTCACGTGGGCCCGGACCCCCGCCCGCGCCGACAGGTACAGCGGCATGGGGGCGATCCCGGCGAAATCGCAGGTGAGGTCCAGATAATGGTTCATCACCCAATTGGCCTGCTGGCGGGCGCCGCGATGATCCAAATCCATCAGCAGGAAGGCCAGATCATAGATGACGTCGATACAGGCGATGTCTTCCGAAAACTCGATGGCGTCGAACAGGGTCGGGCGGCCTTGCCACAGACAGATATTGCCCAGATGCAGGTCGCCATGGCACTGGCGGACGAAGCCGCCTTCCCGCCTGGCCTCCAGGCGCGGGCCATAGCAGGCCAAGGCCACCAGGGACGCTTCGGCCAGATCGTCGATTTCGGCCCGGGGCAGGATGGCGGGGCTTTGCTCCAGCATGGAACGGCGATTGGTGGTGATGGTCCAGTCCAGCCCCTTGACCCCGCCCCGGTCGCGTCGGATGGGAGCCCGGCGGTGGAACTCGGCAACGGCCCCGGTCAGTTCGTTGACGCGGGCGCGGTCAAGCGCGCCGCCGCGCGCCAGACGGTCGAACAGGGAATCCTGGTCGAAACGGCGCATCTCCACCACCCATTCGACGGCCTCGCCGGGTCCATCCATCTCCAGCCCGCCGCCCGGAGCCCGGGTAACGGCCCGCACCCCACGATACAAATCGGGACTGGCCCGGCGGTTGATCTCCAGTTCGGCCTCGCAGGCGGCCTTGCGCGCCGCCAGGGTGGTGAAGTCGAGAAAAGGCAGAAGCACTGCCTTCTTCATCTTGAAGACGCGGTCGCCGACCAGGAACAGGGTGGAGATATGGGTGTCGATACGCTGGACCACCGCCCCGCCGTAAGTGGCGGGGGCGGAGAGGAAATACTCGACCTCAGAGGCGCGGCAGGGTGACACCCTGCTGCCCCTGATATTTACCGGCCCGATCACCGTAGGAGGTCTCGCACACGCTGTCGCCCTTCAGGAAGATGAACTGGCAGGCGCCCTCGTTGGCGTAGATCTTGGCCGGCAGCGGCGTGGT